>NZ_JBBMEY010000003.1:0-108979 GCF_040096285.1 Ruminococcoides intestinihominis
ATCTACATAGGGCAATATGCCAATAAAGAGGTTAATTTGCTCGGTCCAACGATGTTGGACCCTACACCTGTAACTCAAAATTTTCATAATAATTAGTTAGAAATAAAGGAAAAAATATGAGTTACACGGTAGGGGCGAACACCGTTCGCCCGTTAAAAAGTGTGATACCTATGGGATTTTTGTCCTATTTTCAGATTATAAATTTATAATATCTACATAGGGCAATATGCCAATAAAGAGGTTAATTTGCTCGGTCCAACGATGTTGGACCCTACACCTGTAACTCATAATTTTCTTATACTTTATAGTTAGAAATAGAGGAAAATTTCAGCCATGATGATATTTTAAACAAGTTTAAAATATCAACCACTCCTTTCGTCACCATTCGGTGACACTTCCCTCAGCGAGGGAAGCAAAATAATTTGTACAAATATAAAATTAGTACGCAATTTTTAAATAGTACAGACTTTATAAATTGATACAATTTATAGTAAAAACAAAGGCTCCCTCAGACGAGGGAGGTGGCGAATTTGTTTCAAAGAAACAAATTTGACGGAAGGAGGGAAAAATTATAAATTAGATGAATTAATCGGTTACTATCTAATTAACCTATATTACATAATCATCCTCACAAACCCTAATTTATCAAATTTATCTTTACCAACAGACAAAATTGAAAACCCCTAATTTATACAACTAATCTAGACCAAAAATTCACATAACAATAGGGAGTACAATGTACTCCCTAAATTATTACATTAATTTCAGATTATTTATATTTTACTAGGTCTAGAGAACCAGAAGATAGTTTAACGTTGATTTTGTTACTGCCTTTTTTATAAGTTGCAGTACCCTTATCATTATCCAGTGAATTATTAAGGTCAAATTCACTATCAATACTGCCTGAACTTTTTTCGTAACTTAACTTAAAGCCGGTAATTGTGTCCGGAATAATATAATCAACACTACCGGAAGAAATATCAATATCAGAATATTTTGGAACACTTTCGCTATTGATTTCAACACTACCACTTGATACTTTTACCTTAGTTTTATCGAAATTACCTTGTAAAGTAGTATCACCTGAACCTGAAACAGTATCTAAACTTTTGACAATAACATTATTACCATCAATTGAACCACTGGAAACATTTGTTTTTAGTTCATCACAAGTTAGGTTTACCAAATTTACACTACCACTTGAAATATAAGTTCTAAGGGACTTACATTTTAGATTACTAAAATCACAATCACCTGATGACATATCTAACTGAATATCATTAATGCTTAAATCTGACTTCATAGATACTGAGCCTGAACCAGTCTTTATTGTTAAATATTTTGTACCGTCATAAACAGAACTGTCTATTTTTGATTTATCATACTTATAATAAACATCATCAGCTAAATAAATATTAGTAGTCTGATTTAAATATCCAAACAAGCAAAAACCACTATTGGGATTAGTAGTAATATTCACAAATCCTTTATAATACTTTGTTAATTTTGTATCTTTATTTAAAGAACCAAAATATCCTCTGTATTCACAATTGTATTCAACATAGCTATAATCAGTAGGACTTTTATAGAAATTAACATCACCACTACCATTCTTTAAGTCTATAGTGTGAATACCATCATTTGCATTACAATCGAATTTTGTTATTTTTGTAAACTTACCATTTTGTCCGAAAACAGAAGAAACACAAAGAATTAACAGAAAGACACAAAAAATTGAGCCTACAATAATAATTGTATTTCTAAAAATATGGCTTTCTTTCTGAGGTTCTACTGTAGTTACTGTTGCACTATAACCATCTTGCTCAATATTAATATCTTCTTGTGGATGATTTTTTCTATCTATAATATTGGCTATATAATAGAATAAAGGAATTGTTAAGAACAATAGCCACATTGGATGCCACAAGTTAGTGTACAAACCTAACACTAAGTATATCCAAGTAATAAACACCGGATAACAGAAAATATTTACTTTCTTTTTCTGTATAGCCTTTACCGTTGTGTAATATAGTGGAATAACTAAAAACCACAACCAGCTAGTTACCCAACCACCTAAAATATCTAAGAATCCAAATAAGAAGAATGCCACAACTGAAACTAACCAAATTGGAAACTCCATTGCAGGATTTTTCTTGCCATTCTTTTTGTAATCTTTGTCACCATATATATGACCGTTTTCATCGGTATAGACTTTTTGTTTGCCACTTTCATCGACAACATTTATGCCGTTACGGTCAATATGTACCTTTGCACCGTCACTACTGTCTACATGAATACCGTTTCTAAAACTTATATCAACTTTGTCTTTACCGTCATCAACATGGATACCGTTTTTAAAAGATACTTTTGCTTTTGTTTCTTCATTAGTATCATTATTTTCCGTTTCTTTTTCAGTATCAGTTTGGGTATTTTCTTCAGTTTTATTATCTTCTAAATCTTGCTTATTTCTGTTTAAGATTTCTTCAGGGTCACCTGTCAAAAGTTCATCAAGAGTTACTCCATATACCTTTGCCAATAGAATAAGGTTGTCAGTATCAGGTGAAGCCTCTGCTCTCTCCCACTTACTGACAGCTTGCCTACTGACACCAATTTTTGATGCTAATTCTTCTTGACTTAGACCACTTTTCTTTCTATATTGCAAAAGTATGTTTGCCGTTTCAATATTCATAAACGCCCTCCTTTTTTGATGAGTTCATTATACATTTTTGTCCTTTGGTAGCACAACATATTCTAGTTTGCAATTACGCAACTATTGGTTGCATTGGCTTAAACACTGGGCTACAAGGGTTTTACAAAATGAATATTTCTGCTGACTTCTTTAAAGCCTGTAGCTTTATGGAAATGTTCACCGGCTACATTATCCACAGAACAATCTGATGCAAATTCAGTACAACAGTGTTCCTTTGCCCATTTTTCGCACATATTTATAAGTGCCTTTCCTACACCTTTCGAAGTGTATTCTTCCTTAACTGCAATTCCCTCAAGGTAAGCTACAGGCAATGTTTTTGTCCCCTCAATATATTCAAACCTTAACCCAACTGTTGCAAACCCTATATAAATATTATGCTCCTCTGCAACAAACATTACAGAGGAGTCATTGTCCATATTCGAGAACTGCAAGTACAAGTCAAGGGAAGATTTTACTGAAGTCCATACACTTTGCACTAAAGGTAAAATTCCGTCTAAGTCACTTGATTTTGCTACACGAATATTCATTAATATTCCAGTCCTTTAGTTGTCTTTAGGAACTGATAGAACTGATTGTAGATTTTCTCTACACCACCAACAGAGTCACTTTCAATATTAAGTGGCATAATAGGGTCATGTACAGAAAGTCTTAATAAGAACCAACCGTCACCATTTTCTTTATCAAATGATACTCTGATGCCTTCTCTGTTATCATCTGCAACAATCCAATTAGTTTCATTTTCAGCATACTTTTCAAGATCGGCAATAATCTTTTCACCACACGCTCTGAAATCTTCTTCAGTAATCTTAAAACGAATTTCCTTGCTTTCAGCAGGTTCTTTAAGGTCCTTAAGCATCATATCAATTGTTTTGTTTTCCTTAGCAAGTTGAGCCATTTTAATAATAATCTTTGTACATAGATAAGCACCATCATCAAGGAAGTAGTTTTCTTTCATAGCTGCATGACCTGATGTTTCAATAGCTAATGGGCAGAACTCACCATTGTTATTTAGTTCAATACCCTTATCAATAACATTCTTGTAGCCTCTTCTATATCTATAGTGCTTACCGCCAAGGTGATTTTCAATAAAGTCCTTTAGACCTGATGAAGTTACTGAGTCAGTAACAATAGTACCACCGTCAGTACCTTCAAGTGCAATAGCTGATGCCAGAGCTACAAGTCTGTTTCTGTTGATTTCTTTACCAAAGCTATCTACTGCACCACCTCTGTCAACATCAGTATCAAAGATAACACCTAAATCAGCTTTGCTATCTAATACTGCCTTAGAGATTGACTCCATAGCAGTTTTGTCTTCAGGGTTAGGAATATGATTAGGGAACATTCCGTCAGGATCAAGGTAAACTGAGCCTTCTGTGTCAGCACCAAGAACTTTTAGCACCTTGTCAGCATAGAATCCACCAACACCGTTACCGGCATCTACAACGATTTTAAAGCCCTTTAAAGGGTGGTCATAGTCCTCAGCATTAACACCTTTCTTAATAATATCACATAGGTGGTTGCTATATCTTGACATATAGTCCATTTCTTCTACAGTACCGTTATCAGTAATTTCAGGCTTTTTATCATCCTGTGCATACTGTAAAATTTCTTCAATATCACTTGCTTCAAGTCCACCATTAGGAGTAAAGAACTTTAGACCGTTTCTGTTAAATGGATGGTGAGATGCTGTAATCTGTACTGCACCGTCACAACCAAGGTCAACAGTAGTCATAAACATTGATGGTGTTGATGATAGGTTAGTGTAAATTACCTTTACACCGGCTTTCTTAAAGCTATCTATAACATCATTTGCAATTCTTTCGCCACTAATACGGCTATCTCTACCGACTGAAATTGTCATTTCACTTGCCTTTTTATCAGCTACCTTTTCCAGCCATAGTACAAAGCCAAAAGCCATTTTCTTAACAACATCATCAGTTAGGTTAACATTTTGACCTTCAACACCCTCTGATGCTACACCACGAATATCTGTACCACTTTTGAAGTTTTTATAAAAATTATCAAGCATAAAATATACCCCTTAAATTAATTTTCTAAAACTATTATACAATATAACAAAGTTCAATACAATAAAAATAAGTATATAATTTCACCTATTTTTAGTATTGTAAAGAGTTTTTTGAAAAAATTTTTTATTTTATTTTTACTTAATTTTAGTCGGTTATAACATAAAAAAAGCCCATTGTAATGGGCTTTTTCGGTGTTTTTATGGTTTTTTATTCTGGAACAGAAAATTTCATTTTTGTAATTTGTATGATTGTTCAAATTTATTTTCTTTTAGGGAATAAATTTGATAATATTCACTAAAATAATTTACACGAACTTTAACTAGTTAAAATTACTGTTAAATGTTTTGTAGCATATTGCACAGTAATCGTACATTGTAATTGTACAGTTTTGATATTTAGTAGTCACCTTGTACAAAGAAAGTAGCAATTATTTGTTGACATTCACTAAAGAATATGTATAATAGTAAGTGTCAAGTAAATAGTCCACTTGATATCGCAAACATTCGTTAGCGATTCATTCACAGCCAAATGGTAAATGGCAGCACGAAAAATCGTATATAATTTAAGGAGGAAAATTTTATGACACCTATGATCAATCTACATGACATTGATGTTACCAAGTTCCTTGCCGTGCTCGACACTTGCGAAGGTAATGTATATCTAATTACTAGCGAGGGAGACCGTTTGAATCTAAAAAGCAAACTATGTCAGCTCGTTGGTTTAACAAAGCTAATCGAAGGCGGCAAAATCGCAGAAGCTTGCATTTATTGTGATAACAAGAATGATGAAAGCAAATTATTCAGATTCAACCTACTTGGTGATACAGGTAATGCTGAAATTGCTTAATCAGTAACATTGATAACAAGTCGCGTTTAGAACGCATTAATTTCAAAAATCCTTAACAGAAAAGGCACTCAGCTGAGTGCCTTTTTTGCTATGCAATTTAATACATAAATATGGAAATTGAAATAAAAATTATTTATAATCAAATTCATCCGGATGATTTTTCTTGAAAATGTCAAAGATTTTCTGTACCAAATCATCGTCATCAATACCGGTATAAACCTCTTCTTGGTCATCATAACTGTCTATCTTAAGAATAGTTAAGTCCTCTACATCCTCAACATTCTCAATTAAAACAGCATATTCATCATTTTTATAGTTAATAACATCAAGCAACTCAAACTCAGTTTCATTGCCTAAATCGTCTTCTAAAGTGAAAATTACATTCTTTTCCATAGTATCCTCCTAAAAAGTTATATAAATAGTGTACAATACTTTAAATAAAATTGCAATAATCCTACCCTATTTCTGCTATTCTGTTATTATCTTATACACAAAAGGTCTGCTACATAGTAACAGACCTTTTAGTTTTTTATTTAATTATTTCTTTAGCTTATAAACTGCAACAGAAGCTACTGAACCAAATAGTAGTGCTAAAACTACTGCAGTATATGTATCTGTATCACTTGTTTTAGGTGAACTCATTTCTGAACCTATTTCATCGGAAGTTGACTCTTTTGGTGCAAGATTACCACTAGAATAAGCCATTTCATCATCTGTAGCTAGATTGTCCTCATCATCCTCATCACCATGTTCCCTGTAATATTCATCAGCAAGGTCATCATCATGTCCATCCATATCAACGAAATCTTCATCGTTAAAATCTTCATTTTCAGTTTCATCCTGATTAGTTACAAGGGTAGTTTCATTATTATTTACTTCATCAGCACTAAAAGAATTAATGCTGAAAGCAAACATAGAAATCATCATCAACACTGTAACTAAGCACATTAATTTTTTCATTATAAACACTCCTTAGATAATAATAAATTAACCTCTGTAATAATTACATTTACCGTTTGCACCGTTATTAGAGAACTTAACCTTGCTATATGAGATACCTTTCTTGTATGCACCGATACCGTACTTACCACAATTTGCAATCTTACCACCTGTTACTTTACCGGAACAGTTGTAAGAATAAAGGCCAAATTCTTTTGCATTAGTAATATTTGTATTTTTCAAAGTAATTTTACTGTTCTTACTTGCAATACCATGCTTAGTTTTTGCTTTATCAAGTGAACAACCGACAAATGTAACATTGACACCTTCAAGATAAATATGTTGCTTATATGAATTATAAACTGTAGTATTTTTGAAAGTAACTTTCTTGCTATTCTTACATAGTATACCACCATTAAAGTTCTTGATTTTGTTGCCATTAACAGTTACATTTTCATTTGGCTGATCCGGAAAGCTATCCATAGTTAGTCCATAGTAATCTGATTTTTGGTTGCCGTTAAATGTAATTTTATTGTTAGAAAATGTTGAGTTTCTGATGCCTTTATAAAAGACAGCAGTCATATTCTTAACGGTAATGTTATTTTTAGTGATTGTTAAACCATTAATTCTGTGGTCACCTTTTAGATAGCCTTGATAACCGGATAGTCTGTTTGCTGAGTTAAGACCTTTTTTATAAATTGCAGGTTTTGAAATTTTGTTACCGTTAATATACAAAGCTCTGCTATCCTTAGATTTTGGTCTATTAATTGTAATTGTATTACCTGAAATAATAGAATTGTCCTTAGAAGTATTAACCTTTAAATTCCAATTATTTACAACATATGTGCCGGTATAGCCTGTATAATTAGGCTTAGAATTTACAAACAAAATACCTGAGCCACAGTTTAGAATTTTGTTATTCTGAATTTTGCTATTTCTATAATTAATAGCACCGATTGCATAACTCTTAATATTCTTGAAGGTATTGTTAGTAAACTTCATATTTGTAAAATAACAACCATCAATACTATTGTGAGAACCAATACCTCTGCCTAAGTTTGTAAAATTACATCTATCAACAGTTACATTTTTGTTTTGGTATTTATCATATTTGCCGATAGCAGTCGTTTCATATAGGTTTACATCAAGTTGTAAAGCCTCTTCATGCTCATAGTAATCATTCTTATTTTTATGAGCCTTAAAGTAGCATTTATGATTCTTAAAGTTAACCCTAGAAATTGTTAACCCATTAACAGCACCTGCCTCAATCATATGACCTTCAAGGTCATTTTGAATTGTCATATTTAGGAACTTAACATTCTGAGAATGGTTTACTTTAAATGTGCAGAAGCCTGTGTCTTTACTTCTAACATTACCATCCCAAATGCCACCTTGAATAGTAATGTTTCTATAATAATATTCTGAAGCAGAAGAACCCGGTTTGCCTACTCTAAATGTTGTTCCACCATCACCTGCAGGTAAATTACGAATAATTTTTACATTTTTATCAACAACAATCATAGTGTTTGAATAAATACCTACAGATTGATTAATTCTTAAATCCTTTGTAATATGTATTTTATAAATATGATTAGCAGTACCTTTGTCTTTTGCATTTAGCAATGCTTGTTGAAAGTCTGAAAAACTACCGTTAGAAATTGTTTCATCATATGCAGTAGCACCTTCTACAGTTTGAAAGCCAAATAAAGTACATATCATTGATAAACATAAACACAACGGTATAATTTTCTTAAATATGTTCATAATTATCCCTCCTAATATATTGTAACTACATTTTACCACTTATATTTTTTACTGTAAATATTTATTAAAACAACACAATAACTTTGTGCAAAGTGTATTACAAGAATATTACCACTTTGTATAATTTCACAACAAGAATTTATAATTAATAAGAAATGAACGCAAAAAGTCCCTTGTCAAAAGACAAGGGACTAAATTACTTAGGTAAATAATTATATTAAGTTATAATTATTCGTTGATAGATGTAACAGCACCTGAACCAACTGTTCTACCACCTTCACGGATAGCGAAACGAAGACCTTCTTCGATAGCGATAGGAGTGATTAGCTCAACTGACATTTCAACGTTATCACCAGGCATGCACATTTCTGTACCTTCTGGAAGTGTGATTGTACCTGTTACGTCTGTTGTTCTGAAGTAGAACTGTGGACGATAGTTGTTGAAGAATGGAGTATGACGGCCACCTTCGTCCTTTGTTAGAACGTAAACCTGGCCACTGAACTTCTTATGTGGGTGAATTGTACCTGGCTTTGCAAGAACCTGACCTCTTTCGATTTCAGATCTCTGAACACCTCTTAGAAGTGCACCAACGTTATCACCACATTCAGCATAGTCTAGAGACTTTCTGAACATTTCAAGACCTGTAACAACAACCTTACGGATTTCGTCTGTTAGACCAACGATTTCAACTTCATCATTTACGTTGATAACGCCTCTTTCAACTCTACCTGTTGCAACAGTACCACGACCTGTGATTGTGAATACGTCTTCAACTGGCATGATGAATGGCTTATCAGAATCTCTTTCTGGAGTTGGGATGAATTCGTCAACAGCATCCATTAGTTCGTGAATACACTTGTATTCAGGAGCATTTGTATCTGTTGATGTGCTTGTTAGAGCAAGATATGCTGAACCCTTGATGATTGGAGTGTCATCGCCTGGGAAGTCATATTCGTTTAGTAGGTCACGGATTTCCATTTCTACTAGTTCTAGTAGTTCAGGATCATCAACTTGGTCAGTCTTGTTCATGAATACAACGATGTATGGAACACCAACCTGACGAGATAGAAGGATGTGTTCTCTTGTCTGTGGCATAGGACCATCAGCAGCAGAAACAACAAGGATAGCACCGTCCATCTGAGCAGCACCAGTGATCATGTTTTTAACATAGTCAGCATGGCCTGGGCAGTCAACGTGAGCGTAGTGTCTCTTATCTGTTTCATATTCAACGTGAGCTGTGTTGATTGTAATACCTCTTTCTCTTTCTTCTGGAGCCTTATCGATATTAGCATAATCAACGAAGTCTGCTTCACCGTTTAGGTTAAGAACCTTTGTGATAGCAGCTGTAAGTGTAGTTTTACCATGGTCAACGTGACCGATAGTACCAATGTTTACGTGTGGCTTATTTCTTTCAAACTTTTCTCTTGCCATTTTTATAATCCTCCTTAGATTAAAATCTTGGTAGTTATTATTGTAACAATTTTTTAATAAAATTGCAACCCTTTTGTTGATATATAATCAACAAAAGAGTATTAATTTATAAGATATTAGTCTTCAGACTTCTTATTACGCTTTGACATAATGTCTTCAGCGATTGACTTTGGAACTTCCTGATATGTGTCTGGTTCCATTACGTACTGACCACGGCCCTGAGTCTTAGAACGCATATCAGTAGCATAACCGAACATTTCAGATAGAGGAACATGAGCGTTGATACGCTGAGCATTACCAACAGCTTCCATACCCTGAATCTGACCACGACGAGAGTTAAGGTCACCGATAACGTCACCCATATACTCTTCAGGAACAATAACTGTAACCTTCATTAGTGGTTCAAGTAGAACAGGATCTGCCTTCTTCATAGCTTCCTTGAAAGCCATAGAACCGGCAATCTTAAATGCCATTTCAGATGAGTCAACTTCATGGTAAGAACCATCATATAGTTCAACCTTACAGTCAACTACATTGTAGTTAGCTAAGATACCTGACTGCATAGCACCCTGGATACCTTGGTCAACTGCTGGAATGTATTCCTTAGGAATAGCACCACCAACGATAGAGTTAACAAATTCGTAGCCCTTGCCTGGGTTAGGAGAAACACGAATCTTAACATGACCGTACTGACCTTTACCACCTGACTGACGAGCATACTTCATATCAACATCTGCATCAGAACGGATTGTTTCTTTATAAGCAACCTGTGGTGCACCGATGTTAGCTTCTACCTTGAATTCTCTTAGTAGTCTGTCAACGATAATTTCTAGATGAAGTTCACCCATACCGGCAATGATTGTCTGGCCTGTTTCTTCATCTGTATATGCCTTAAATGTTGGGTCTTCTTCTGCAAGTTTTGCAAGAGCAATACCCATCTTTTCCTGACCTGCTTTTGTCTTAGGTTCAATAGCAACTCTAATAACAGGTTCTGGGAATTCCATTGATTCAAGGATGATAGGGTGCTTTTCGTCACAAAGAGTATCACCTGTAGTAGTATTCTTTAGACCAACAGCAGCAGCAATATCACCGGCATAAACTGTATCAATGTCTTTTCTATGGTTAGCATGCATCTGTAGGATACGACCAAGTCTTTCGTTCTTATCCTTTGATGCGTTGTAAACTGTCTGACCAGCATTAACAACACCGGAATATACTCTGAAGAAACATAGCTTACCAACGAATGGGTCAGTTGCAATCTTAAATGCAAGAGCTGCAAATGGTTCATCGTCAGAAGAATGTCTTACATCTTCTTCACCTGTGTCTGGGTTAACACCCTTAATTGATGGGATGTCAACAGGAGCTGGCATATAGTCAACGATAGCATTAAGAAGTAGCTGTACACCCTTGTTACGGTATGAAGTACCACAAGTTACAGGTACCATTTCGTTAGCAATAGTAGCCTTACGAATAGTCTTCTTAATTTCGTCAATTGTTAGTTCTTCGCCTTCGAAATATTTTTCCATTAGAGCGTCATCTAGTTCTGCAACAGAATCGATTAGCTGTTCATGGTATTTCTGAGCGATTTCCTTCATATCTTCAGGAATTTCTTCTTCTCTAATGTCTGTACCGTCATCATTGTAATATACTTCAGCCTTCATTGTAACTAGGTCAACAATGCCTCTGAATGTATCTTCAGCACCGATTGGTAGCTGAATTGGAACTGCGTTACAGCTTAGTCTGTCTTTCATCATCTGAACAACTCTGTAGAAGTCAGCACCCATAATGTCCATCTTATTTACATAAGCCATTCTTGGAACATGATAGTTATCAGCCTGTCTCCAAACTGTTTCTGACTGTGGTTCAACACCACCCTTAGCACAAAGTACTGTTACAGAACCGTCAAGTACACGAAGTGAACGTTCAACTTCAGCAGTGAAGTCAACGTGACCAGGTGTGTCGATGATGTTGATTCTGTGATCCTTCCAGAAACATGTAGTAGCAGCAGATGTAATTGTTACACCACGTTCTTGTTCCTGAACCATCCAGTCCATAGTAGCAGCACCATCATGTGTTTCACCAATCTTATGGTTAACACCTGTGTAGTACAGAATTCTTTCAGTAGTTGTAGTTTTACCGGCATCAATATGAGCCATGATACCGATATTTCTTGTCATTTCAAGTGAAACCTGTCTTGCCATGGTTAATATCCTCCTTTATAAGTTATTTCTAATAAGTCCTGCTATTACCATCTGTAATGAGCGAAAGCCTTATTAGCTTCAGCCATCTTATGAGTATCTTCACGCTTCTTAAATGCGCCACCTGTACTGTTGATAGCATCAAGGATTTCACCAGCAAGTCTTTCTTTCATTGTTCTTTCTGAACGCTGTCTTGAATATGCTGTGATCCAACGAAGACCTAGAGTCTGTCTTCTTTCTGCTCTAACTTCCATAGGTACTTGGTAAGTTGCACCACCTACACGACGAGCTTTAACTTCAAGAACCGGCATAACATTTTCCATTGCGTTCTCGAATGTTTCTAGTGGATCGTTACCTGTCTTTTCCTGGATGATGTCGAATGCACCGTAAACGATTTTCTGAGCAACACCCTTCTTACCATCAAGCATAACGTTGTTGATTAGACGAGTAACTAGTTTTGAATTATACATTGGGTCTGGCAAAACATCACGTTTTGCGATTGAGCCTCTTCTTGGCACTTTACTTCCCTCCTTCACAATATTTGAGATATCATAGGTACTCGAAAGCGACAAACTTCCGTACTGCCAACAGAAACTCTATAATCTATATAAAGTCTGCTTTTGCAGTAACTATTTAACATAAAAGTGTTAGTTTGTCAATTCCTTATTTACCTGCTTTTGGGCGCTTTGCGCCATACTTTGAACGAGCCTGATTTCTGTTAGCAACGCCCTGAGCATCAAGTGTGCCACGAACGATATGGTAACGAACACCAGGTAAGTCTTTTACACGGCCACCACGGATAAGAACAACTGAGTGTTCCTGTAGGTTATGACCAACACCAGGGATATAAGAACTAACTTCAATACCGTTTGAAAGTCTTACTCTGGCAATCTTTCTAAGAGCTGAGTTAGGCTTCTTTGGTGTAGCAGTTGACACTTTAGTACATACGCCTCTCTTTTGTGGGGAAGCATTATCAGTAGCCTGTCTCTTCTGTGAGTTCCAACCCTTTAAAAGAGCAGGTGCCTTTGCCTTCTTTTCAGTAACTTCTCTACCCTTGCGAACAAGCTGGTTAAATGTAGGCATTTTTTTCCTCCTTCTTAAATTATTTCGGTTTTTCCGATATTTTAGCACGGATTTTACTGTAATTTTACGCAATTACCCTATTCCACGCTTACCGTCATTCTATCACATAAGTTACAACATTGTCAATAATAAATTTCATATTTTTTCTTTTTTTCTGCAAAAAAGAGGCTACCCATAAGGGTAACCTCTAATTTAAACAGTTATATATTAGTCAAGTGGCTGTACCTGCTGTGGCTGAACATAGTTTTCTTCAAGTTCAACACCGTTGTATCTGTGCATACCTGTACCGGCAGGAATTAGCTTACCAATGATAACATTTTCTTTTAGACCTACCAATGGGTCAACCTTACCCTTAATAGCAGCATCTGTAAGAACTCTAGTTGTTTCCTGGAATGAAGCAGCTGATAGGAATGAATCAGTAGCAAGAGCTGCCTTTGTAATACCAAGAAGTAACTGAGTATACTTAGCAGGTTTAAGACCTTCTTCACCGTTCTTAATTCTTTCTTCAATCATCTTGTTTTCGTAAAGAACCTCGTTACGGTCATAGTTCTGACCGGCCATAAAGCTAGTAGAACCACTGTCTTCAATCTTAACCTTCTTCATCATCTGACGAACAATAACTTCGATATGCTTATCGTTGATATCAACACCCTGTAGACGGTATGTTGACTGTACTTCAGAGATTAGGTAGTTCTGAACAGCCTTTGGTCCAAGGATTGAAAGAATATCAGCCGGATAAATAGCACCATCAGTAATCTTGTCACCGGCCTTGATAACCTGACCTTCTTCAACATTTACTCTAAAGCCGAATGGGATTAGGTACTGTCTTTCTTCACCTGTTGCCTTATTATAAACAACTGCGTGACGAGCCTTCTTGATTTCTTCAAATCTAACTTCACCGTCGATTTCAGAAATAATAGCAAGTGACTTAGGCTTTCTGGCTTCAAATAGTTCTTCAACTCTTGGAAGACCCTGTGTAATATCTTCAGCAGAAGCAACACCACCGGTGTGGAATGTTCTCATTGTTAGCTGAGTACCAGGTTCACCGATTGACTGAGCTGCGATAATACCAACAGCTTCACCAACAGTAACAGGCTGACCGTTTGCAAGGTTAGAACCGTAGCACTTTCTACATACACCATGCTTACAATGACAACCAAGGATACTTCTGATTTCGATTTCTTCTGTACCTGCATTAACAATAATATCTGCTTCTTCTTCGCCCATCATCTTGTCCTTAGATACAAGAACATTGCCATTTTCATCACAGAAGTCATGAACAAGGTATCTACCGATAAGTCTTTCACGAAGACCTTCAATAACATTGTTGCCTGACTTAATATCGAAGATTTCAAGACCTTCATCAGTATGACAATCGTCTTCACGAATAATAACATCCTGAGAAACATCAACAAGTCTTCTTGTTAGGTAACCTGAGTCGGCAGTTCTTAGAGCAGTATCGGCTAGACCCTTACGAGCACCTCTGGAAGAAATAAAGTATTCCATGATGTTTAGACCTTCACGGTAGTTAGCTCTGATAGGGATTTCAATTGTTTTACCTGATGTGTTGGCAATCAAACCACGCATACCGGCTAGCTGACGAATCTGTGACATACTACCACGAGCACCTGAGTCAGCCATCATATAGATTGGGTTGAATCTATCTAGGTTATCCTGTAGTTTTGCAGTAACATCATCAGTAGCTTTTTCCCAAACTTTAAGAACATTTTGGTAACGTTCGTCGTTTGATAGGAAACCCATCATATATTCGTTACGGATACCATCAACTTGTTCTTCAGCAGCTGAGATAATTGCTTTCTTCTCAGGTGGAATCTTAGCATCACAAACAGCAACTGTGATAGCACCTCTTGTTGAATATTTATAACCTTGAGCCTTGATATGGTCAAGAACAACTGAAGTAGTCTGTGTGCCGTGTACTCTGATACAAGCATCAATAATCTTACCTAGCTGTTTCTTACCTACAAGGAAGTCAATTTCTAATTTAAATTTGTTTTCTTCAAGACTTCTGTCAACAAAGCCTAGATCCTGAGGAATTGGGTTATTAAAGATAATCTTACCAACTGTTGTATCGACTAGGGCTGATTCTTTAACACCGTTGAATTCCTTAGTCATTCTAACCTTAATCTTAGAATGAAGTGTTAGGTAGCCTGTCTGATAAGCCATCATAGCTTCATCAACATCTCTAAATACCTTACCTTCGCCCTTTTCTCCGTCCTTATCAAGTGTTAGGTAATAAGAACCAAGAATCATATCCTGTGTAGGTACACAAACAGGACGACCGTCAGAAGGTTTTAGTAGGTTACCGGCAGCAAGCATTAGGAATCTTGCTTCAGCCTGAGCTTCTGCAGATAGTGGTACATGGACAGCCATCTGGTCACCATCGAAGTCAGCGTTGTAAGCTGTACATACAAGTGGGTGTAGCTTTAAAGCACGACCTTCAACAAGTACAGGTTCAAATGCCTGAATACCAAGTCTATGAAGTGTAGGAGCACGGTTTAGTAGAACCGGATGACCCTTGATAACAACTTCAAGTGCATCCCAAACTTCAGGCTTTGCTCTTTCAACTGCTTTTCTTGCAGCCTTAATATTTACAACAGCCTTTGTTTCTACAAGTCTCTTCATAACGAAAGGCTTAAATAGTTCAAGTGCCATTTCCTTAGGAAGACCACACTGATACATCTTTAGTTCAGGACCAACAACGATAACTGAACGACCTGAGTAGTCAACACGCTTACCCAGTAGGTTCTGACGGAAACGACCCTGCTTACCCTTTAGCATATCAGATAGTGACTTAAGAGGTCTGTTGTTAGGACCTGTAACAGGTCTGCCCTTTCTGCCGTTGTCGATTAGTGAGTCAACAGCTTCCTGTAGCATTCTCTTTTCGTTTCTGATAATAATATCAGGAGCTTGTAGTTCAAGTAGTCTTGCAAGACGGTTGTTTCTGTTAATAACTCTTCTATATAGGTCATTAAGGTCAGATGTTGCAAATCTACCACCATCAAGCTGAACCATAGGTCTGATGTCCGGTGGAATAACAGGAATAACATCAAGAATCATCCATTCAGGTCTGTTACCTGACTGACGGAATGATTCAACAACTTCTAGTCTCTTAAGAAGTCTAACTCTCTTCTGACCTGATGCACCTTCAAGATCAGTAGTAATCTGAGTATATAGCTGATCAAGGTCGATTTCTGTTAGAAGTTCCTTGATAGCTTCAGCACCCATACCTGCTCTAAAGTCATCTTCATACTTTTCATACAAATCTCTGTATTCTGTTTCAGTAAGAATCTGCATTTTAGAGATTTCTCTAGCTTCACCCGGATCAATAACAATGTAAGATGCAAAGTATAGAACCTGTTCCAAAGCCTTAGGAGAAATATCAAGCATTAGGGAAATTCTTGAAGGAATACCCTTAAAGTACCAAATGTGTGATACAGGAGCAGCTAGTTCAATATGACCCATTCTTTCTCTACGAACCTTGGATCTTGTAACTTCAACACCACATCTATCACAAATTTTACCTTTAAAACGGATTTTCTTATATTTACCACAGTGACATTCCCAGTCCTTAGTAGGTCCGAAAATTCTTTCACAGAATAGACCGTCTCTCTCAGGCTTTAATGTTCTGTAGTTAATTGTTTCTGGTTTCTTAACTTCACCATATGACCATTCTCTAATCTGGTCAGGGGAGGCAAGACCAATTTTAATTGAATCAAATGTATTGTTTTCCATTATAAACTGCCTCCTTATTATAATTCATCTGAACCAAAATCATCAAAGTTTAACATATCGTCATTATCTTCAACGATTGAGTTTTCATCAAACATATTACCCTCACCGTCAGAATCTTCGTCCAGTACGAAACCTTCCATACCTTCGGAAGTCATAACATTATCTTCTTCAAGGGTTTCTTCGTTATTAGCAACTTCAGGAATATCATCATCAAAATGTTGCTTTAGGTCAATTTCATTCTTATCTTCGTCAAGTACCTTAACATCAAGAGCAAGTGACTGTAATTCCTTAATAAGAACCTTAAATGATTCAGGAATACCAGGAGTAGGAATGTTCTGACCCTTAACGATTGATTCGTAAGTTTTAACTCTACCAACAACATCATCAGACTTAACTGTTAGGATTTCCTGTAGAGTATAAGCAGCACCATAAGCTTCAAGTGCCCAAACTTCCATTTCACCGAAACGCTGACCACCGAACTGTGCTTTACCACCAAGTGGCTGTTGAGTAACAAGTGAGTATGGACCTGTTGAACGAGCATGAATCTTATCATCAACAAGGTGATGCAACTTCAAGTAATACATATAACCAACGGTAACAGGGTTATCAAATCTTTCACCTGTACGGCCATCAACAAGCCATGTTTTACCGTCTTCGCTATAACCGGCATCTTTTAGACACTGGAAAATATCCTGTTCATGAGCACCGTCAAATACCGGTGTCATAATCTTCCAACCTAGAGCCTTAGCAGCATAACCTAGGTGAACTTCTAGAACCTGTCCGATGTTCATACGAGATGGAACACCCAGAGGGTTAAGAACGATGTCAAGTGGAGTACCATCAGGTAGGAATGGCATATCTTCCTGAGGTAGAATTCTGGAAACAACACCCTTGTTACCATGACGACCTGCCATCTTATCACCAACAGATAGCTTTCTCTTCTGAGCTAGGTAAACTCTAACAACCTTGTTAACACCGGGCTGTAGTTCTGAAGCACTTTCTTCACGAGTAAATACCTTAACATCAACAACGATACCTGTTTCACCATGAGGTACTCTAAGTGAAGTATCTCTAACTTCTCTTGCCTTTTCACCGAAGATAGCTCTTAGTAGTCTTTCTTCAGCAGTTAGCTCAGTTTCACCCTTTGGAGTTACTTTACCAACAAGAATATCACCTGAACGAACTTCAGCACCGATGTGGATAATACCGTTTTCGTCAAGATCCTTAAGCATATCTTCACCGACATTTGGAATGTCACGAGTAATTTCTTCAGGTCCTAACTTTGTATCACGAGCTTCTGTTTCGTGTTCTTCAATATGAATAGATGTGTACATATCTTCACGTACAATCTTTTCGTTAATTAGAACAGCATCTTCGTAGTTATAACCTTCCCAAGTCATAAATCCGATAAGTGCGTTCTTACCAAGAGCAAGTTCACCGTTGTCTGTAGCAGGACCATCAGCAAGAACTTCACCCTTAACAATTCTTTGACCTCTGTCAACAACAGGAATCTGATTGATACAAGTACTCTGGTTAGAACGAAGGAACTTGATTACATCAAAGTTCTGAATTCTACCACTGTCGTACTGAACACAAATCTTGTCAGCAGAAACAGAAAGTACAATACCGTCTTCTTCAGCAAGAATACAGTTACCTGAGTCAACACCGGCTTTGTATTCCATACCTGTACCAACGATAGGAGATTCTGTAACAAGTAGAGGAACAGCCTGACGCTGCATGTTAGCACCCATAAGAGCACGGTTTGCGTCATCGTTTTCTAGGAAAGGAATTAGAGATGTAGCAACAGAAACAACCATCTTAGGAGAAATATCCATAAAGTCGAATTCTTCCGGAGCAAGTTCTACAAATTCTTCTCTGCAACGACCAACAACCTTCTTGTTAACAAAACGACCGTTTTCGTCAAGTGGTTCGTTAGCCTGAGCAACCTTGAAACCATCTTCAACATCAGCTGTCATATAAACAACTTCGTCAGTAACGATACCTGTTTCTTTATCAATCTTTCTATATGGAGCTTCAATGAAGCCGTATTCATTAATCTTTGCAAAAGTAGCTAAGTAAGAGATTAGACCGATGTTAGGACCTTCAGGAGTTTCGATAGGACACATACGGCCATAGTGAGTATAGTGAACATCTCGAACTTCGAATGATGCACGGTCTCTTGAAAGACCACCGGGACCTAGGGCTGAAAGTCTTCTCTTATGTGTAAGTTCAGCAAGAGGGTTGTTCTGGTCCATAAACTGTGATAGAGGAGAACTACCAAAGAACTCTTTAATAGCTGCTGTTACAGGACGAATATTAATTAGTGTATTTGGTGAAAGTGCCTCAGGGTCTTGAGCCTGAAGTGTCATTCTTTCACGGATAACTCTTTCAAGACGGCTGAAACCAATTCTAAACTGGTTCTGTAGTAGTTCACCTACGCAACGGATTCTTCTGTTAGCTAGGTGGTCAATGTCGTCTGTTACACCAATACCCTGTGCTAGGGAATTCATATAGTTAATAGTAGCAAATATATCATCAATAGTAATGTAGTTAGGGATTAGCTCTGCTTTGTTATCAATTAGAGCGTCCTTTAACTCTTCTTCTGTTTCACATTCTTCAAGAATTGGGAAAAGTACAGATGCTCTTACTTTTTCGTTAATGCCGCATTCTTCTTCAGCATTAAAGTCAACATAAACATTAATGTCAACCATACCGTTTGAGATAACCTTTACAGGAATATCGTCGTCGCTCTTAACATAAGCAAGTGTAACACCGGCATTTTCAATTTCAAAAGCCTTTTCTCTTGTGATAACTTCATCAGCAAGAGCCATAACTTCACCTGTTCTTGGGTTAGCAATAGGAGATGCTAACTTGTAACCTTCAAGACGGTGAGCAATACCAAGCTTTTTGTTGTACTTATATCTACCTACTCTTGACATATCATATCTTCTATCGTCAAAGAATAGATTTGATAGATGAGTCATAGCAGATTCAATTGTTGGAGGTTCAGATGGTCTTAGCTTTTTGTAAACTTCAATCAGACCTTCTGCAGCGTTAGTAGTAGTATCCTTTTCGATAGTAGCTTTCATCATATCGTTCATATCGAAGATATCAATAATTTCGCTATCCTTACCGATTACAGTAAGGTCAACATCTTCAAGGTTCCACTTTTCACCGTTCATTTCCTTTTCTTCTCTGTCTTTTAGCAAAGCTTCAAGACCGATTAATGAACGGATAAATACTGTTACAGGAATCTTTCTGTTCTTATCAATACGAACATAGAAAACATCGTTAATGTCGTTTTCGTATTCTAGCCAAGCACCACGGTTAGGAATAACAGTTGAGGAATATAGTTCCTTACCTGTCTTATCACGGTCCATCTTGTAGTAAACACCAGGGCTTCTAACAAGCTGAGAAACAATAACTCTTTCTGCACCGTTG
Organism: Ruminococcoides intestinihominis; assembly: GCF_040096285.1. Lineage (NCBI taxonomy): Bacteria > Bacillati > Bacillota > Clostridia > Eubacteriales > Oscillospiraceae > Ruminococcoides > Ruminococcoides intestinihominis. Next base: position 20,196 of record NZ_JBBMEY010000003.1, read on the forward strand.
ATAACGAATGTACCACTGTCTGTCATAAGAGGGAAATCACCCATGAATACATTAGATTCCTTGATTTCGCCTGTTTCCTTATTTAACAGTCTTGCAGTAACCCTAAGGGCTGCTGAATATGTGGCATCTCTTTCTTTACATTCAATAACTGAATAATTTGGCTTATCAACATCCAGCTCATAATCCATAAAGTCAAGAACAAGGTTGCCTGTGTAATCAGTAATACCTGATACATCTTTAAAGACTTCCCTTAGTCCTTCTTCAAGGAACCACTGGTAAGACTTCCTCTGAATATCAAGAAGATGAGGCATCTGGATAACTTCATCAATCTTACCAAAGGACATTCTTTCGTTTCTGCCAAGCTTAACTGGTTTGACATCTACCACTTTAGTTCACTCCTTTTGTATATTTGCACTACTTTTATATAACTTTATTACTGAGAGTCGCTTTAAATATTACCACTTGACAAGTAAAAAAACTTGTGGTAATATTCACCCATAAGAAAGGCATACTAGCGATACTATCTCATAATATTATGCCGTACTATTATACACAAGAAGTTTTTGAATGTCAAGAGATTTTTGCAAAAAATGCGAAAATCTTTATTTTTTTAGAAAAAATATGACCTTTGGGCTATTTTCAAGCTCAAAGGTCTTTTTTGTTGTACTGCTGTAAGGGTAACTAAACACCCGTTACAGTTGTTAGTTTTAATTAATTTAATTTTACAATAATTTTTACTGTTTATTCTTCAAAACCAAAAAGTGCTTTCTGTTGAGAGGAATAAATTGAAAGGTTACCATTTACTATATATGCAATTATACAAACTATTGCTATAGGCAAAACATTGGCTACACCAAAAACCTCTACTCCTAAAAGTATAGGTGCAATTAAAGTATTTGTTGCACTGCCAAATACTGCAACATATCCAATAGCACCACACACAATTGGGGAAACACCAAATAAATTACCCAGCACAACTCCAAGTGTTGCACCTATTGAAAATAAAGGTGTAACCTCACCACCTTGGAAACCTATAGCCAAGGTTACAATAGTCAGCAGTAGCTTTATAATAAAATCATAGTAATGAACTTCCCCACCACTAAATGAGGCTGAAATCAGATTTGTACCAAGACCACTATATCTGCCATTATGGAAGAAAATTAAAATTATAGCAAGTGGAATAGAAACCACAGCTATTCTCACATATGGATTCTTAATTTTATTTTTCATAAAGTCCTTTGATTTTTGCAATAGATATGAAAACAATCTACCTACTAAACCAAAAGCAATACCCATTATAACTAGGAAAATTATCACCTTGTAATCTGTAAAATCAAGGGTATCTGTAACATTAACTGAAAATTTCTCTAGTCCTAAGGTATGAGAAGTTATACAAGCAACTATTGATGCAATAAAAGCCGGTAGTAATGCTTCATACTCCAAATATCCGGCTACAATAACCTCCAGTGCAAAGAAAACTGCACCTAATGGTGTTTGAAACAATCCACCAAAACCTGCTGACATACCGGTAATAAGTAACACTCTCTCATTATTAGAAAAGTGAAACTTTCTACCTATTCTATGGGATAGGGTTGCACCAATCTGTACTGCAACACCTTCCCTACCGGCACTACCACCAAACAAATGTGTAATCCAAGTACCTATCATTACAAGTGGCACTAGTGGTAAGGGTATTGAATTTCTCTTACTTTGACCTGTTTCAAAAACAAGTGACATACCCTTTAAGCTAACTGCACTAAACTTATTGTACATCCAAGTAATTAATAATCCGGCTAAAGGCAAAAACGGTAGTAAAAATAAATAATAGTCTGTTCTAAAATCAGTAATAGCTATTAACACTCTACCAAACAAAGTATCAATTGCACCAACCAAAACACCTATCACCACACCAAAAGCTATGTACTTTAGCACAGTAAATGACTTTTTCTTAAAATTCTCCACAAAATTCCTCCTTACACGAAAAAAAGCTGATAACCCTGCAAAATGCAGAAGTCATCAGCTTAAAAAGCAGTTTAAGTAATAATACTAAGGGAGACATTCATTCCCTAAGGGTTATTATATTATCTTTCAGTAATCTTGTCAAGATTTATAGACAACTATCTACAAATGCCCTAAAAATCATTCTGCTGTACTTGTCGGTAGTGTAAGAAAATTCAGGATGCCATTGAACTGCCCATACAAACTTTTTACTAGGCATATACACACTTTCAACCAAATTATCAGTAGCATATGCCATAGGCTCTAAGTTACCGGCAAGTTTCTTTACTCCTTGATGATGATAACTATTTACCGGTAGGTTATGGGTTTTCAAAAGATTTTGTAACGGAGAACCTTTAACTAAATTTACAATGTGACTGGATTTTCCATATGGTGGCTTTTGTTTGTGGAAAACTTTTGTTTTTGTTTCAGCTATTAAGTCCTGATAAATTGTACCACCTAAATAAGCATTAAAGAACTGAATACCTCTACAAATGCCTAAAGCTGATTTATCATTTTCCAAAACTATTTCAAATAGAATTTCCTCCATAGTATCTCTTTCTTTACACACTTCACCACATAAACTTGACTTTTCTTCCCTATACAAACTAGGAGAAATATCTTGACCACCTGTAAACAGAAATCCATCACACATATTTATCAATGCATCTATATCAGCCTTATTACAGGTAAGTGGCAACATTATAGGGATACCACCACTTACCTCAATACCTTTCATATATCCCGGTACTAGCCAATAACTCTCCCTTTGAATATCAACCAGTGGTGTTACACCTATTATAGGTTTCTTCATAAAAATCTCTCCTTACACAAAAAGAGACTTTCCATTATGGAAAGCCTCTTTGCTTTATTCACTATATATTCTGTTTAGGTAGTTAAACATATTTTCATTTAACATATTTTCGATTTCTTTCGGATTATCGGGAATACAAATTATCGTTTGTTTTCCTGACCTTAAAATATATCCGTCAAAATCTCCAACTTCATTCTTTAGCCTTTTAGGAATGATATTTGTTGACGAATTTGCAAGTGCTTTAGACAGTACATTGGAAATTGCTCTAACATCATTATCCCTTAGCCCACCAACAACAACGATTAGATTCACACAATTTAGTGCATCTGTAAGTTGCATACCTAAACTGTCAGGTGTAGTAGAAGCAGTAACAGAATTAAGCTGATAAATAGTATTAGCAAAAAGTTCTTTTATCTTCTTTTCACACAATGCAGTTTTCTTTGCAAGATAAAAAATTAAATCGCATTTCATAGTTATCAATCCTCTTCTATTTCATCTGTTGCCGGTTCAGTAGTATGTGTTGTAATTGGTACAGTTGTTTTAGGTACTGTAGTTGGCTTTGGCTTTGGCTTTGTTGGTTTTGGTGTAATTGGCTTTGGTTTATGCTGAGGTATTCTTACCTTTGCATAAATCGGCTTAATTACAAGGTTACTGTTTACACGGTTAAATCTACTGCTCCACCTTACAAATTTATATCTATAATACTTTGTAGATGCTTTTGATGGTGCTTTTGGTGCAGAGGCACTATGACCTTTCTCCACTCTTTGTAGCTTAATAGTTCTACCTTTTGCATTTACAAATTTAACTGTATAGTAAATCTTTCTTGGTCTTGTAGTACTTGGTTTAGTAGCTTTTGTGGTAGATGTTTTTGTAGTAGGTTTAGTTGTAGATGTTGAAGAAGTTTTCTTTGTGCTAGAACTTGGTTTCTTAGTTGTAGTAGAAGTTCTATCAATAACATACTTACCACCTGTTAACTTTTGATTACCCCTTAGGTTACCCTTACCGTCATACCAATCAATATTACCTTTCTTTAGTTCTGTTCTAAAGGAAGTTAGCTTTGGCTGAGTCCCACCAAAACGATAATAATAACTTGATGGGAAATAAGGATTTTTGTTCTTTACTGCTGAAGAAACATTTACCTTTTCACTTTCACCTTTTCTAACCTTCCTACCTACAACAACAGTTCTGTAATTTTCGTGAACTTCATAGGAACAAGTTGAAAGGGTAACAAGTGTATCATTTTCGTTTATATCAACATTTGTATCTATAAGTGATCTAGCCTTTATGTTATACACATAGTTCATAAATTCTGCATCACTTGTAAAGTCACCTTGTAGATAGTTAAAGAAGTCTTTTTCGTTCTTATCGCCGGTAGTTTTGTAAACAGAAATAATCTTATAAACTTCATCACCATCATCAGGAGTTGTAACTGTAAAGGTAGGACTTTTCTTGTAGAAATTCATATCAATAGAGGTTTTGCCGTACTTCAATAGGTTGGCAAACATACTACCATCCATCATATGATGTCCATGCATAATAACATTCTTACTCTTTACACCTTGTTGACTTCTAAAGTCAATAAATATACTACCATATTGAGAATAGTTCTTTTCATAGTTATTGTACAAATAATACTGACTATGTAAAGTGTCCTCTTTATGATATAGTACAGGATAATCAATATTTGTATGTGGTACATTTATCCATGCTACAATTTCACTGTTGATTTTTTGTAGCTTTTTAAAGTTTCTTACCTTTTCTTTTTCTGAAACTTTCTTTGTTGTGTCACCATCATAATAGATAGACTGAATCTCTGACTGAATAGCAGTATTCTCAACTGACTTATAAACATTGTTATAAAGCAAGAACACACCTGCAACTACAAATGCCACAACTGCAACATTCTGAATAGTCTTTCTGACTACTTCATTCTTGTTATCTACCTTTAGCGGAATGTGGTTCTTAATAAATTTATTAATACCACTGTCATAATTCTTAACTATGTACTGTTGCTGTAGTTTTTTCTCAGCTAAGAACTTTTCACCTTTCAAAATAACTTCATCACTTACATTAACAAATGCAAAGAAGTCAATTTTATCGGTACTAAAGCAGAAATAATCCACATCAAGATAAACAGGAATTTTCTTTTTGTTATAGGTTTTACCTTTTAAATATTTCCAATAATTATTTACATAGCTTAAAGCAGTTTTTGCTTTAGGTTTAAACTTTGCAAAGGCTATTTCTAACTTTGAAACATCCTTTTTCTTGAGAAGTTCTTTGTCCTTTTCAGAAATATCAAAGTGCTTACCTTGTACCTTTTTTTTCTCAGGAAGGCCCTCTTTATCTTTGTTCAGTTGTTTCTCAAAATATGCAATAGTATCTGCATAAGTTGTTCTAAACTTTCTTTCTGTATCTGAAGAACCACAAGTGATGATTTCTGTTACATCACTATTTTTCTGCAACTCAAGAACAGCTTTCTTTAGAAATTTTGGATTTAATTCATAAGTTTTATCCACACTTTCCAAGTCAGTTGGCACTTCTTTTAATACAGAAGTTTTTCTATTAACTTGTATATCTTCTTTTAGAAGCAGAAGTATCTTCATTTTCCTCATCCTTATGGATTAATGTGAGTAACTTTTAGGCTATTTAATGATGTTTCGATTAATTCATCAAAATTAGCTTTTTCTTGTGCATCCTTAACTCTCTTTAGTACAGGCTTTGTACGAGGATGCTTTGGTGTAAATACTGTACAACAGTCTTCATATGGTTCAATTGATGTTTCAAATGTATCAATTTTTCTGGAAATTTGGATAATTTCTTCCTTGTCCATACCGATTAATGGTCTGAATACAACCATATCTGTTGCTTCATCAGTAGTAACAATTGCTTGCATTGTTTGGGAAGCTACCTGACCTAAACTTTCACCTGTAATTAGGCAACTGCTCTTAGTATCCTTTGCAATTCGTTCGGACATTTGCATCATAAGTCTTCTCATAATAATTGTGAAAAGTTCTTCCGGACAATTGTTCTTGATTCTTTCCTGAATTTCTGTAAACGGTACTGTGTACATTGTGATTTCACCGGCATAGGCAGAAACTTTCTTTAGTAATCTAACTACCTTATCCTCTGCTCTCTGTGAAGTATATGGAGGTGAAGCAAAATGTACTGCGTTTAGCCTTAGACCTCTCTTTGCCATCATCCAAGCAGCTACAGGTGAATCAATACCACCACTGATTAGGATTGTACCGTTACCACTTGTGCCAACAGGTACACCACCTGCACCCTTAACAACACCTGCATGAATATATGCACCAAAGTCACGAATTTCAACAGTAACTTGAACATCAGGGTTGTGTACATCAACTGTTAGGTGATTAAAGTGTTTTAGGATAATTCCACCCATTTCACGAGAAATTTCAGGTGACTTTAGAGGGAACTTTTTGTCACTACGCTTAGCCTCAACCTTAAAAGTCTTGGCAGTATCTAGGTAATCAGCTAAGTACTCAACTGCAACCTTAGAAATACTTTCCATTGTCTTTTCTGCTACTGCTGCTCTATGGAAAGCAACAATACCAAACACCTTGCTGATTCTGTCACAAATGTCCTCAATATCAGCATCATCATAAACAGGTTCAACATAAATTGTTGATTGAGCTGAAATAACCTTACATTCATCTCCACCATCAAGTGCTGATTTAATATTTTTAATCAGCTTACTTTCAAAGCTTTTTCTATTTAAACCTTTTAGGATAATTTCTCCAACTTTAATTAAAACAATTTCTTTCATATTATCTCTCAACTTTATTTAAATTTTACCAGTTCTTTTAAACCGTTTTTTATACCCATTACTAAAGCATCAACATCTTCTTTAGTATTGCTTTCACAAAAGCTGATTCTTAGTGCAGAGTTGATTCTATCGGCACTGTAACCATAAGCAGAAAGCACATGGCTAAGTTCACCTTTATGACAAGCAGAACCTGAGCTAATGCACACATCATACTTATCAGCAAGATATGTTAACATTGTCTGGCTCATAACACAATTTGTTGACACATTTATAACATATGGAAAGTCTGTACTGTTAACTGTTAAGCCATCAATATCACCTAACTGTTCCATACAGTAGGAATGTAATTCCTTAACTTTCTCATAATTTTTATGGACATTAAATTTTTCTACTGCATTTGCAAATGCACCAATCAAAGGCAAAGCCTCTGTACCGGGTCTCACTTTATTTTCTTGCATACCACCATAAGTATTTGGTACAAGTCGTGTACCTTTCTTCACATACAAAGCACCCACACCCTTAGGTCCATGTACTTTATGAGAAGAAACAGTAAGCAAATCACAACCGATTTTCTTTACCTTACAATTTAACTTACCATAACCTTGAACAAAGTCAGTATGGAAAACAGCCTTAGAATTATTTTTCTTAATAATTGCAGGTATCTTTTCTGTAGGTGTTACAAGTCCTGTTTCATTATTAACTGTCATAACAGACACAAGGATAGTATCCTTATCAATTTCCTTTTCTAAAGCAGAAAGTGGAATTACACCATTCTCAGGCTTAATATAAACAACATTAAAGCCTCTTTCTTCAAGGACTTTCATTGTTTCCAAAACTGATGGGTGTTCAATAGCTGTTGTGACAATTTTATTGCCATTTCTCTTTTTAGCATTTACAGTACCCATAACTGCAAGGTTATTGGCTTCAGTACCACCGGAAGTAAAATAAATTTCCTTTGGTTCAGCACCAACAGACTTTGCAATAACTTCTCTTGCGTTATCAAGTACAAGAGATGCATCATAGCCCATTTTATGCAATGAGCTTGGATTACCGTAATTTTTTGTCATAATGTCATAAGCAACTTTTGCTGAGTCCTGATAGACACAAGTAGTTGCACTGTTATCTAAATAATGCATTTTCATTCCTCTTCATAGTTATACAAGGTTATTATACAACAAAAATTTAACAAATGAAATAGCAAAATAAAATTTCATAACATTACATTTACCGGACAAAATAAATTTAGGTGATAATATGATTTCAAACAAAGAATATAGTAAACTTGTAAAGAAATATAGCCATAACAGTCCTATTATTAAAGATTGTTTCAATGCATTTTGGATTGGTGGGCTAATCTGTGCTATTGGACAAGGCTTTCAAAACCTATATGAATATTTAGGAATGAACAAGGATAATGCCGGTACACTTGTTTCTATTACATTAATTTTTTTAGGAATACTTACAACTTTTATTGGCTGGTACGACAACATTGCAAAAATCGGTGGTGCAGGTACACTTGTACCTATTACCGGTTTTGCAAACTCTATTGCCTCTCCTGCTATTGAATTTAAAAGTGAAGGTTTAGTTCTAGGCTTAGGTGTTAAAATGTTTGTTATTGCCGGTCCTGTGTTGGTGTATGGCATCTCAGCATCTGTAGTTTGTGGTCTTGTACTTCAAATCCTTTCCCTATTCGGAATAAAACCGTTGTAACTATTATTGCTTGTTTTAAATGTTACCTATATTAATTTAATATTATTTTTCTTTATTTTATTAGATTTCCTATTTTTGAAATAGTCACAATAATGTGAAATAATAAAAATATAATACATTTAATTATGCAATTAATTAGAACCATATAAACTTAATTAAAACAACATAAAGACCTACAATTTCTCCATTGTAGGTCTAATTATAAACTACCAATTTGTTGGCTTTGTGTTGATTATAAGAATTTTTTAATTTTATTTGTGGGTAAAGGTGAGTTAGATAAATTTGGGTTTGTGGAGATGTTTAAATATGAAAAGTGTAAACTATGTCCTTGTATAAACTGTAAATTATGTGGTTGTATAATTCATAATACAACAATATTTTGTAGCAAAAGCAATGCCATTTTTTATATCATATTTTGGCTCACAGTCGTAGGGGCGAACATTGTTCGCCCGTTTAATAGTAAAATGTTTTATGTATCTTTGTCCTATGTAGAAACTAAAATTATAACTTAATACATAGGACAATATGCCAATAAAGAGGCTGATTTGTTCGGTCCAACAGTGTTGGACCCTACACCTGTGAGTCATAGTTTCATATGATTTTATGCTATATATTCTCACTACAAATTTGCCTTTAACCACAATCAAAATTAAAAAGACAAACCCTAATTTATCAAACTAACCTTTACCCACAGACAAAATTGAAAAGCCTCAATTTATCAAAATAAAGGGTAAAAAAATAGGCGTACAATGTACGCCTAAAAATTACAATTATTTAATTGAGACAGTCACTTGCTAAAAATCACTTTGACTGATTAATAAGAAGTTCGGCTTTATCAATTACACGCAAATCGTTTTCGTAGGTGCAATTCTTTCTTGCTTGTTGAATATCCACCCAAATATGACTGTCGATTTCTTCCGGCTGGTCAACAACATCATCTGTAAAGGCTTGTGCTAAGAAAAAAACAACCCTCTTCTTAATATTGCCAAATGGGCAATAGTCACTAACCTCTCTAAAGCCATCAATAATCTTAACATCAAGGTTTGTTTCTTCCTTGATTTCACGAATAGCAGTAGCTTTTTCGGACTCATTAAGTTCCATATGACCTTTCGGGAAGCTCCAATAACGGCCATTGTGATTCTTAACCAGTAGTATTCTGACACCTTGTTTATTACGGTAGAAAATCAATGCTCCACAACTTTTTTCGTAAAGGCAGTTAATGTTACTAATCTCAACACTACTTGATTTGCTGATAATATCAAGAATCTGTGGTTCATAGTAAATCTCTCTATCCGGTGCAACAATGGCTCTTTGTTCGTTAGTCTTTAGGGTAATAATGGCGATAACTTGACCTGACACTACAAACTCAACTTCGTTCTTTGAAAGTACAAATGCCTTTACATTATCACCTTTTTCATCTGTAAAATAACCACTATACAAACCATCTGTTAGTTGTCCAAATAAATTTACGCTTACCTTTCTTCCAAGCACTGATTTCACCTCCTTAAAAAACAAAGTATCTTATTTACCGATAACAGTTTCCATATCGGCAATTCTGTCAGCAGAGTTAGCTGACATTACATTGTTCATAAACAGAACTTCTGTAATTCCGTTGTCCTCACAATATTTCTTCAAATCGGTAACACCACAACTTCTCATATCAAGAACATGGACTTCGCTATAGTTAGCTGATAGATACGGAACGAATGCATTACCGAAACTTTCCTTAACAACTGCAATCTTTTTATTTGTACCACACTGAGAGTTAATAATAAACTTAGGCTGGTCACCGTTAATAAATACACCGTATGTGTTTTCACCTGATGTTTCATTTTCGTAGTAAATGTCAGCATCCTGTGGTTCACCGTTAGGGTCGGCATATAGCTTACAAGTTGTGTCATATGGTAAATCGTAATAATAAACTGTATCTGTCAGACCTGAACCATATGTGTGGAATGAACCTGTAAAGCCCTCAATCTTGTGTGTACCTTCTTCTGAAATTGTCATTGGCTTTTGGTTTGTTTGTTCACAGAATGCTGTGTATGCATAATATGCACCAAGACCTGTCCAATGGTGATCGGAATTAAAGTAACAATATTCACTATTATGTTTTGCTAATGTATTATAAATATTAATTGGCTGAGCTTTGTCAAACTTACTGTAAGCATTCTTAATGTTGTCGGCTTCACTCGTTGCACCGGCTTCATTCTTTAGTCTTTCAGGTAGGTTCATTTCTGTATGAAGAGGAATCATCATACTGTATACCTTAATGCTATCCCCCAGCTTTTCGGTAGCTTTGTTAATAACATCTGAGTACATATCACTTCTGTCGGCAGATGCACCAAAGATTTCATAAGCTGAATCTTTCCATAGGTAAACTGCACCGTTTACTGAGCTAAATGTACCACTACTGTTGTCATCCTTAATTTCAGGTGTAAGGAATTGTAATGGGTCACTGTCATCAATATTACTTGAAGTAGCCTTTGAAGAACTGCTTGTCTTGCTTACTTTAGAACTTTCAACTGTCTTAAAGCCACCTGCCTGAGTATCCTTATTACTGTTTACACAACTCTTGATACCTGTGCAAATAAATATAACAATTGTCACTACAATTGCAATAAGCACAATACCGTAAACAATAAGTTTAATTCTGTTGTTTCTTCTTCTACGCTTAGCCTCTCTTTTTCTTGCTCTGTCTCTTCTTCTTTTAGCACTGCTTTCTAAATCTACTTCACCGTATTTATCAGCAAATTGTTTATAAAAATCATCACTATAAGAACGAGTTACATTGTCTTCATCAGAGTATCTTTTACTTGACATATTATTATCTCCGTTTTGCTCATATTTCATATAAATAATATCCATAGATAGGTAATATAATTATAATACAAAATCAACATAATTACAACAGAAAATACGATAATTTGCAAAACATATTATAGAAACCTAGATTGTTGCACTTTTCGCAATAATATGATAGAATAATTTTATATAAATAAAGGTGGTAAAACTTATGGAATACTCTTTCAGCGACAGAGTTCAGGCACTAAAGCCATCTGCCATTCGAGAAATTTTTAAATATGCTGCTGACCCTGAAGTTGTATCCTTATCAGCAGGTAACCCTAGTCCTGAGGCTTTTCCTATTGAAGAAATCAAGGAAATCTCTTCAAGATTATTAGAAGAAAACCCAATCGGTGTGTTACAGTACAGTGTTACCGAGGGTTATCCTCAGCTAAGAGAAACACTAAAGGAATATATGAAAAGTCACCACAATGTAGGTAGAGACTTTGATGATATTTTAATCACAACAGGTGCACAACAGATTATGGATTTAGCTACAAAGTCCCTTGTAAATGAGGGTGATGTGGTTATTACAGAAGCACCGTCATTTATCGGTTCATTAAACACTTTCAGAAGTTATAACGCAAAACTTGTAGGTGTAAAAATTGACGATGACGGTATGAATATGGAAGAACTTGAAAAGGCTCTGCAAACCCACAAAAACGCAAGATTTATCTACACTATTCCTAATTTTCAGAACCCATCAGGCATTACTATGAGTCTTGAAAAAAGAAAGAAAATGTATGAACTTGCAAAGAAATATAATGTGCTTATTCTTGAGGACAACCCATACGGTGACCTTAGATACAGTGGTGAGTACATTCCTTGTATCAAAAGTTTTGATGATGAGGGTATTGTGCTTTATGCCGGTTCAATGAGTAAGGTTATCTCTCCGGGAATTAGAGTTGCTTATGTTATTGCACCTAAGCCTATTTTCCAGAAGATGGTTGTATGCAAACAAGGTAATGATGTTCATACAAACATTTGGTCACAGATGGTTTGTAACGAACTAATGACAAAGTATGACTTTGATGCTCACCTTGAAAAGCTAAGAAACCTATACAGAAAAAAAGCACAGTTTATGATGGATCTTATGGACAAATATCTTGTACCAATGGGCATTACTTATGCAAAAATTACCGGTGGATTATTCACAATGTGTACTCTACCGGATTATGTAGATATGCAAGAATTTTGTAAAGACGCAATCAAAAACAAAGTTTGTGTTGTTCCGGGAAATGCTTTTCTAACTGATGAAAGTGAAGAATGTCACACCTTTAGAGTGAACTTCTCAACACCTACTGATGAACAGTTGGAAAAGGGAATTAAACTACTTGCAAAAACTGCTGAAAAATATATTAAGTGAGGTAAAATAAAATGGGAGAAAAGAAACCTATTGTTTTAAGTGCTATTCAACCAAGTGGCTCAATGACTCTTGGTAACTATCTTGGAGCAATTAAGAATTGGATTACTATGCAGGACGAATACTTCTGCTTTTATGCTCTTGCTGACCTACACACAATTACAGTAAGACAAGACCCTAAAGAAATGAGAAAGCATATTCTTGATATGTATGCACTTCTTTTAGCTTGTGGCATTGACCCTGAAAAAAGTGTTTTCTTCATTCAGAGCCATGTAACAACTCATGCACAGTTAGCTTGGATTTTAAACTGCTACACACAGTTTGGTGAACTTTCAAGAATGACACAGTTTAAGGATAAAAGCCGTAAACACGCCGATAACATTAACGCAGGTCTGTTTACTTACCCTGCACTAATGGCTGCCGATATTCTACTTTATCAAGCAGACAAAGTTCCTGTTGGTGCTGACCAGATGCAACATCTTGAAATCACTCGTGATATTGCAACAAGATTTAACGGTCTATATGGCAATGTATTTAAGATTCCTGAGGGCTTTGTTCCTAAGAACGGTGCAAGAGTTATGTCACTACAGAACCCATCAAGCAAGATGAGTAAAAGTGATGAAAATGTTAACGGTTGCGTATATGTTCTTGATAAGCCTGAAACTATTATGAAGAAGTTTAAGAGAGCTATTACAGACACAGACACTAAGATTTACTTTAGTGAAGATAAGCCGGGTATCAGCAATCTAATGACAATTTACGGTGCAGTTACAGGCAACACAATGGAACAGATTGAAAAGGAATTTGACGGTAAAGGCTACGGTGACTTTAAGACTGCTGTAGGTGAAGCAGTTGTTGAACACCTAAGACCAATCCAAGATGAATACAACAGAATTATCAAGGATAGAGCATATATGGAAGAAACATGGAAAAAGGCAGATGCCTTTGCTCAGAACTTCAGCCAAAGAACTCTTGACAAGGTAATGAAGAAAATCGGTTACATTAAATAATCAACATAAAATTACAGCGACCTTTCAAAACGGAAGGTCGCTTTTTTAATATTCAAAAATTTTCGGTAAATAATATTAAGGTAAAATTTATATTATGAGGGATAAAAATGATAAAAATAATTACCGACTCAGGTGCTGACTTAGAACCAAATGAACTTGAAATTTTGGATATTAAATGTGTTCCACTGTCAGTTACCTTTGACAATATTACTTACAAAGAGAACATTAACCTTACCAAAAAAGGTTTCTACAAACTACTAAAGCTAAAGAAAGAAAAGCCAACAACATCACAACCGTCCCCTGAGGATTTCTTTAATTTACTTGAGAATAACGGTGACACCTATATTGGAATTTTCTTGTCCTCCAAAATTAGTGGCACTTATCAAAATGCAAAATACTGCAGTACTGACTTTAACTGTTACCCTATAGACAGTGAAACTGCATCTGCCGGTATGAGGATACTTATTGAAGAAAGTATCAAGCTGAAAAATCAAGGTCTTTCAGCTAAAGAAATTGTTATGAAAATTGAGGAACTAAAGAAAAGAATTGTGGTTATAGCTTGTGTTGATTCACCTGAATATCTGCTAAAGGGTGGCAGAATTAAAGCCTCTATGATGTCTACCATTAAGCCTATTGTTTCTATTGAGCAAGGAAAAATCACACTTATTCACAAGTGTATCGGCACTCAAAGAGGAATAAACTATATTGCAAATAAGGTTGTGAAAAATCACCCTGACTTTTCCTATCCATTCCACATTATGTATGCCGATAACCACTCTATGGGTGTTAAGCTGAAAGAAAAGCTACTATCGGACAAACTACCAATTAACAATCATTCCTTAGTAAATGTAGGTGCAGTAATAGGCAGTCATACCGGACCTAATGCTTTTGGTGTAGCATATGTTAAAAGATAGCCGATACAACTGCCTATAAATTAAACTTCTCTATATTTCATAACGGTATAAGCACCAATAGTGTTTACTGTTTTCTTTAAGGTTTTTTCATCAATCTTATTTTTCATCAATACAGTTACTTCTTTAGTAGAGGCATTTGCCTTTGCCCAAACACCCTCAAGGTTATTGAGGGTGTTTTCAATTCTGCTTTCACATCCTTGACACACCATACCGTCAACAGTAAGAATTACTTTATATGGATAGTGACTTTTGTCCTTATCCTTAACCTTAATTTTCTTTACTTTATCCCCACCGGAAGAACCACAACATCCTTCCGATAACTTTTTCACATAGCTTTTTATAACGAAAATTGCAAATACTACAATCAGTACAACTGCAATAATTCCCCAAAAAGCAGGTTTCTGAAAAACATCCATAAATCTTCTCTCCTTGATTTTAAATTATTCCATATCCTTAAGTGCTTGTGACATAGGGATTTTCTTAATCTTTTTACTTTGGATAAAGTGAACCACAATGTAACTTAATCCACCGATAACTACTGTTAATGGCAGTACATACGGTGCAATATAATAAGTTAACCAACCGTTAAAGTCTTGCATCATAGCAAAGTACAAACCCTTAATAATATAATTACATATTGGCATACTTAACAGTAATGATATTGCAACTACAATTGCAGTTGAGGTGTTGTACAATTTACTTGCTTCATGGTCATTATATCCAAGAATTTTTACCATAGAAATTGACTTTGCATTTTTCTCTACCACTATCTTTGCAAGTAAATAAATTACCAAGATAAATAGCATTACAGAGAAACCACCGATTATAATAAACATTTGACCCATTGAGTCATCAAGCTGGTCGGCCATAACTGTTAAGTCCTGTTCGGTTATAGTTGATGCTATATAGCTTTCGTCAATATCTTTAATCTTTGTATTTGAGAAGTAACCTGTGTAGTAGTCCTTATCCTTATCAAATACTTTATTAAACTCATCTCTGGTCATAAATACTGCCATTGTTGCAGGGTATTTATAGCTGTCCTTTATTTTGAACTTGTATTTATCATGAGTATATTTATCTGTTAAAGTATAGTTAGTGTCAGTATCTAAACTGTACTTTTCAATGACACTACTAGCCATCAGAACTTCTTTATCACCTGTTGGCAAGTCCTTATCCTTTAGATACTTTGAATTTTCTTCAATACCATAAACAGTAATTTCTTCACCGTTATCATTTTCCAGAGTTCTAACACAATACTTCTCTGCATTTTTTGTGTCAGTATCAACAGGTGCTTTTAGGATATACTGATAGTTTGCAATCTTAGAGTCCATAACTTCTGACTTAAAATGAGTTAACAGTGGTGCCATCATTAAGCCAAACACAAGTAGCACATTGGCAAGAATAATGCCAATAAACATCATAATATATGCTGAACGGTTTTGTAAAATTATTCTCACTCTAAATCTTGTAATGAACTTCCAGTTAGGAAGTTTAACTGCCTTTTTCTTCTTCTTTCTCTTTAAGTCATGTCTTAAGAACTTAAGTGGTGAAAGTGAAAGTGTATAGGCAAGCACAATAACATTTACTACAAAAATAATTAATGCCGGTACAATAGTTGTGATTACAAAGGCATAACCATTCCACTTTGTAACATATGTTGGAAGTGAATAACTGTGGTAGTACATACCTGCCATATAGCCTTTCATAAATGTATAACCACAAATATTGCCTACAATAGCAGATAGAATTGTTACCACAACAGGTAGTACAATATAGTGCCTTAGCAGTTCACCTTTTGAATAACCTGATGCTCTAAGTGTACCGATAACAGAACTTTCTTTTTCAATAGTATTACGGGTAGTTACTGCAAATACAAATGCAAGTACAATCATAATGATATACAGTAACCAGATAAACATAACTCTGTCACCACCCATATCATCACCTGCAAAGTGAATTGCAGTATTATCGGCTTCTTTTACAAAGTCAGTTACCATACCTGTTTTAGCTACTTCGTCTTGAATGTCATCAGCCTTGTCGTTGATTTCATCCTCAGTCATATGCTTATGGTTGTAGTCCCAAGAGTAGCAATACTTAATACCATTGTCATTTAGCTTGTTAAAGCCTTTATCGGTAACAACAGATACAGTAAATTTATTTGCATCAAACATCATATCCGTATTATTCTTAAACAATGCTGTATAATCGGAAAGTGCAACTAAACCTACTATTTTGTAGTTTTTGTTTTGTATCTTTAGGTTGTCACCAATCTCAAGGTTGTTATTTTCTGCATACAATCTATCAATGGCAATTTCGTTATCTTCCTTAGGAAGTTTTCCACTCATTACATCAACTTTGTTAATATCTTTTCTGTTTTTGTAAATTCTGATTGTATGTTTTTTGTTGATGGGTTTATCCTTATAAGTCATAGGATAAACCTTAATGTCTTCCTTATCTTCTAGGTCATTAAGCCATTTACTGTCTGCTTTTTGTACTAAAGTAAAGTGACCGTCCTCAATATTGTACTTACTGAAACTTTCATTATAAGCAGAAAGTGTACTACCATCGGCAACTAAAAAGCCTGAAACTAAAGTGATAGTTAAGCACAAGAATAGGAACAATGCAATGTACTTGCCAAAATCACTTTTCAACTCTCTGGGAACTCGTTTATACAAAGGGTTTTTCATTTTTATACCCCCTTACCAATCAAGTTCCATAGCAGGAATTTTCTTTTCATTCATATCATTATGGCGAATTTGACCGTCCTTTAGCTTAATAACTTGGTCTGCCATATTCTTAATCGCATCGTTATGGGTAACAAGGATAACTGTGTTGCCAAACTTTTTATTCACATCTTCAATCAACTTTAGAATTTCTTTAGAGGTGTTATAGTCCAAAGCACCTGTAGGTTCATCACAAAGAAGAATATCAGGGTTCTTTACAATTGCTCTGCCAATAGCAGTTCTCTGTTGTTGACCACCTGAAAGCTGATTAGGAATCTTGTCCTTATGTTCCCAAAGTCCCAAAGTTTTTAGCAGTTCATCAATATTAAGTGGTTTATCACTTAAATAAGCACCTACTTCAATATTTTCTTTAACAGTTAAGTTAGGAATAAGGTTGTAGGACTGAAAAACATAACCCAAATGTTTTCTTCTGTACTGAGTTAGCTTTTTCTCTTTCATTTCACCAACAACTTCATCACCGATTTTGATTTTGCCACTGTCAGAATTTTCAATTCCACCGATAATGTTAAGCAGTGTTGATTTACCTGAACCGGAAGGTCCAAGCAATACGCAAATATTGCCGTCTTTGATTTCACAAGAGATACCCTTTAATACTTCTGTTTTGTTCTCTCCATCACCAAAAGATTTCTTAATATCTTCAAGGATTAATGTCATAATCTCACCTCTATTTTAATTTATGAGCATATGTTCATATGAATATATGCTCATATGTTATTCTTATTATATTCTCAGTTTCTTCCAAAGTCAAGAGGTTTTAAAAAGTAGTTAGCTTAAACTAACCGTAAAGGCAAATAAAGGGGATACCACAGTATCCCCTTCTTCTTATTTATGATGGCAATATTGGCAGTTTGCACATCCTGAGCAATTACCACCACAGGAAGATTTACCTTTTTTCTTGTCACTGCGTAGCTTTCTTACAATCAAAATAACTACTGCAAGTAAAGCCAGACCAACTATAATTGTTGCTAAATTATTTACTAACCATGTAAGCATATATAAATCCTCCCTTAAAATTTTTCTTTAATATTAAACTTTAACCTTAGCTGTAAGTTTGTTAGATTCTTTGTAAGGCTTAACAAGCATAAAGATAATGAATGCAAGTACAAGAATTGCAAAGATTAGGCCAATAACCTGAACATTACCTGTGAATAGGTTACCGAACTGGTTAATCATTAGTGCTACTGCATAAGCAAATACACACTGATAACCAACTGCAAATAGTGTCCACTTAGCGTTGTTCATTTCTCTCTTAATAGCACCGATAGCAGCAAAGCAAGGAGCACATAGTAGGTTGAATGCTAGGAATGATAAAGCACTAACCTGAGTGAATGCATTTGCCATTGCCTGATATACTGTAGCACCTGTACCACCGTATAGGATACCCATTGTACCAACAATGTTTTCCTTAGCGATAAGACCTGTAACTGATGCAACGGCTGCCTGCCAGTTGCCCCAACCAAGTGGTGCAAAAATCCAAGAAATTGCATTACCGATAATAGCAAGTAAGCTACTGTCCATTTGGTCATCTGTTAGCATCTGGAACGAACCGTTTACAAAACCGAAGTATGATAAGAACCAAACAAGGATTGTTGCAAGTAGGATAACTGTACCGGCTTTCTTAATGAATGACCAAGCTCTTTCCCACATTGAACGAAGAACATTACCTACTGTTGGCATATGGTAAGCAGGAAGTTCCATAACGAATGGAGCAGGGTCACCGGAGAACATCTTGGTTTTCTTTAGGATAATACCTGAAACAATAATTGCAGCAACACCTAGGAAGTAAGCAAATGTAGCAATCCAAGCAGAACCACCGAACAATGCACCGGCAATCATAGCGATAAACGGTGTCTTGGCACTACATGGGATAAATGTAGTTGTCATAATTGTCATTCTACGGTCACGTTCATTTTCGATTGTTCTTGATGCCATAATACCCGGAACACCACAACCTGTACCGATTAGCATAGGGATAAATGACTTACCTGATAGACCGAACTTACGGAAGATTCTGTCCATAACGAATGCGATTCTAGCCATATAACCACAAGCTTCTAGGAATGCAAGTAGAATAAACAGAACAAGCATCTGAGGTACGAAACCAAGAACTGCACCAACACCGGCAACAATACCGTCATTGATTAGACCTGATAGCCAATCAGCACAACCGATTCTATCTAGACCGTTAGAAACAAGTTCAGGAATACCGGGAACCCATACACCGTATTCTGCAGGGTCAGGAGCTTCACAGTTATACTTTTCAACTGTAGCAACTGCATCCTTAAATTCAGCAAGTGTAGCTGTAACATCTTCTGTAGCAAGAGTTTCTTCATCTTCTACTGAATATGTAGCCTTTGAGAAGTCAATACCCTTGTAGTTTTCAATATCTGTTGCAAAAGCAGTTAAAGCTGATTTTGCTTTAGCTGAGTCAAAGTCATCAGCTTCAGTATCAAGAGCAGTAGAAACTGCCTCTGTATCATAGCCTTTTTCTTCAGCATATGAAATGTAACCGTTAACGATTTCATCAGCTTTTGAATATTCATCATTTAATTCTTCATACTGAGAAGAACCGATACCGAATAGGTGGAAACCGTCACCGAATAGGTTATCGTTTACCCAGTCAGTACCCCAAGCACCAACTGTTGAAATTGCAATGTAATAAACTGCAAACATAATTACTGCGAAGATTGGAAGAGCAGCCCATCTGTTTGTAACAACTCTATCAATCTTGTCGGAAGTTGTCATCTTGTCTTTATGTTTCTTCTTGTAGCAATCGTGGATAATAGAAGAAATATAAATATATCTTTCGTTTGTAATGATACTTTCTGAGTCATCATCAAGTTCAGTTTCAACTTCTGCAATATCGTGTTCAATATGATTTTTGATTTCATCAGAAAGGTCAAGCTGAGCTAGTACCTTTTCGTCTCTTTCAAACAACTTAATTGCATACCATCTCTGCTGTTCTTCAGGCATATCGTGAACAACTGCCTCTTCAATATGAGCAAGACAATGTTCAACAGAACCTGTAAATGGATGAATAGGAGCAATCTTCTTGCTTTCTGCACTGGCAATAGCAGCTTCGGCAGCTTCTGTAATACCTGTACCCTTTAGAGCAGAGATTTCAACAACCTTACAACCAAGTTCCTTAGCAAGTTGGTCAGTACGGATTGTGTCACCGTTTTTCTTAACAACATCCATCATATTGATGGCAACAACAACAGGAATACCAAGTTCAACAAGCTGAGTTGTTAAGTATAGGTTTCTTTCAAGGTTAGTACCGTCAACAATATTTAGGATTGCGTCAGGTCTTTCACCGATTAGATAGTTTCTTGCAACAACTTCCTCTAGTGTATATGGAGAAAGTGAATAAATACCCGGAAGGTCAGTGATAACAACACCACTGTGTTTCTTTAGCTTACCTTCCTTTTTTTCTACTGTAACACCTGGCCAGTTACCAACAAACTGGTTAGAACCGGTTAAGGCATTAAACAATGTTGTTTTACCACAGTTTGGGTTACCGGCAAGGGCAATTCTCAAATCCATTGTGTAATTTCCTCTCTTTCATAATCATAGTAAGCAAAAGCTAACTATTATGTAAAAAATTATTCTACTTCAATCATTTCGGCATCAGCTTTTCTTAGAGAAAGCTCATAACCACGAACAGTAACTTCAACAGGATCGCCAAGTGGAGCAACCTTGCGAATTTTTACATCTACACCTTTGGTAATGCCCATATCCATAATTCTACGCTTTACAGCACCTTCACCATGGAGTTTCTTTACCTTTACTGTGTCGCCTACTTTAGCCTGACGCAATGTGTTCATACTTTTCCTCCTCGCTAATAAATGTATATTTATTATTAAAAATATTAGACCATAATTTTTTGGGCCATTTCTTTACTGATGGCTACTCTTGTTTCCTTAACATTAACGATAATGTTACCACCTACTGAGTTAATTACTGTAACATTACCACCTACTACAAATCCTAGGTCAGCAAGATGTTTCTTCATTTCAGGTGTGCCACCTACTCTTTTGATAATGTTCTGTTCACCTGGGTTTAGAAATGTTAATGGCATCATAATCATCCCTCTAATTCATATGGTTTTTGCGATTAGCTTAGACTAATTTAAATTAGTTTAGACTAACCTATAAGTCTAAATAAAAGGTTAGTACCAGCTAACCTACACTTAATTATATAGTTAGCTAATGCTAATGTCAACAATAAAAGCTGATTTTTTCCCATATAGACTGATTTTCAGCATATTATTAAATAAGTTAGTCATAGCTTACTATACCTATTGTACATTTTTACAAATCTAGTTTCATATTCAAATTATGAAAATTAAAACACTATAGAAAACAAAAAATCCCTGCAACTTCCTTGTTGCAGGGATGAAAATTATTTTAGCTTATCAAGTATTTTGCTGACAACATTATCAATCTTGCTGTTCTGCTTAACTTCAACAGTAATGTCGGCATATTCTCTGTACTTTGGCATACGCTTCTCATACAAAGTATCAAGGGTATCATCCTTTCCCATAGCGATACCTCTTGTATCAATGTTCTTTACTCTGCGTTTAATCTCAGGTAAAGGAACATCAATAAACACACACTTGCTGCCATCTAAAAGATTTTTCATAGCACTATCGGAAAAAACCATTGAACCACCTGTCGCAATAACTGTGTTGTCAATATTTAGTTCTTCACCGACAATACCCTCAATCTTCAAAAATTCGCTAACACCTTTTTTGTCAATAATATCTTGTAATGTAGTTTTTTCTCTGTCGCTGATTAAGTTATCAGTATCGACAAAGTCGTATCCAAGCCTCTTTGCAAGGATTATCCCTATTGTACTTTTACCACTGCCTGGCATACCTATCAAAACTATATTATTCATACTTAAATATCTCTTATAACTAGAGTGTCAGTACCTGCTCTGTTTAATGCACGAGTTGAAGTAAGAACAATAACTGTGTCACCTTTCTTAACAAGACCTGTTTCTAGTGCTTTCTTTTTACTTTGATTTGTGATTTCTTCAATAGTCTTTTTCTCATCACAAAGAATAGGAACAATACCCCAATATAGGCAAAGTTTCTTGCATACTGTTTCATCAGTAACAACTGCAATAATAGGGCACTTTGGTCTAAAGTGAGCCATAATTCTTGGTACATGACCTGTTGCTGACTCTACGATAATTGCCTTTGCACCAATGTTTTCGGCAATCTGCTTTGCACTGTAACATAGATTCTGACGAAGTGAAGAACCGATTTCATATGTCTGAATTAAAGACTCTAGGTTAGAGAATTCTCTATGTGCCTCAGCTTCTTCACAGATAGATGATAGAGCCTGAACACTTTCTACAGGATACATACCGGCAGCAGATTCACCACTAAGCATAACTGCTGAAGTACCGTCATAAACTGCGTTAGCTACATCGGAGATTTCTGCTCTTGTAGGTCTAGGACAAGTAGTCATACTTTCTAACATCTGAGTAGCAGTAATAACGAACTTACCTCTTAAAACAGTCTTAAAGATAAGTGCCTTCTGGATTTCAGGAATTTCCATAAATGGAATTTCAACACCCATGTCCCCTCTTGCTACCATAATACCATCGGATTCATCAAGAATTTCATCAATATCATCAACACCGGACTGACACTCAATCTTTGAGATAATACCGATATGTTCACCACCGATAGACTCAACATAATCTCTTAATGTACGAACATCATCACCGTTTCTAACAAATGATGCTGCAATAACATTGATACCCATTTTGATACCAAAATCAATATCTTCTCTGTCTTTCTTACTAACATAAGGCATATCAATGTTGTAATCAGGAATATTGATACTCTTACGAGAACCAAGTTCACCACCGACAAGAACCTTACAAACAATTCTGTCCTCCAGTACTTTCTTGACTTGCATAGCAATTTTACCGTCATCAAGAAGCAGCTTCAAACCTTTTGCCTTGTTGTATTTCATTAGCTTCTTAATAAGTTTAGGATAACTAATAGAAACACCCTCGTTGTTACCAACAACTTCATCTCTAAAGAAAGTAAAGTCTTGACCTTCAACGATTTCTGTTTTGCCACCATCAATGTGACCGATTCTTACTTCAGGACCTTTTGTATCCAAAAGAAGTGCCACATTCTTGCCACTTTCAGCAATAGCTTCTTTTACAGTAGCAAAAGTTTTTTCAAGTTCCCCATAGTCACCATGTGACATATTGAAACGGGCAACATCCATACCTGCATCAATCATCTTTAGGATAGTTTCCTTGTTGTTACATGCAGGGCCAATAGTGCAAATGATTTTTGTTTGTCTCATAATCCTTGTACCTCACTTCTTTTATGGCTTTTTCAAAACTCTGACCTGACAGTCAACTGTTAAGTCCAACGAGTTAAGAGAAAATAGCCTTGATTTCTTCTCTTCCTTTATTCTATTAATATGTGGTGTCATAATAAGCAAATTTTTTAAATCATCACCTTCTATATGAAGTTTAAAATCTATGTTACCTTGATACAATGTATCAAAAATATCACCAACATCTTTTTGATGCTTATCTTGTTTGAAAACAGTATCATAAATCTGCTGTTTCAATTCAATTAAGTGATTATTACCGGCAGTAACTTCTACCACTATACCACCACTTTTTAGCACCCTACTATATTCTTCCGGTACTAAAAGTGAGAATATTGCCGTAATTGCATCTACGCTGTTATTCTTTATAGGTAGATGGGATGCAGTGGCAACTGCCCAGTTAATATCTTTACTTCTGCTACAACACATTCTCACTGCATCTTTAGCAATATCTGTGCCGATAACATTAGCAAAATTTGTTCTTTCCTCAATACCACAAGTATAGTAGCCTTCTCCACAACCACAATCCAAGTAGCAATCAAAAGAACTGCAATACTCTTTAATCAAACTTGCAACTTTATCTAAAATTTTCTCATAATGACCATTTGACAAGAAATTCTTTCTTGCAAGTAGCATTTCTTTATTATCTCCCGGATGTAAACTTTTCTTTTGCTGAACCGGCAAAAGGTTTACATAGCCTTGTTTTGCATAATCAAAACAATGGTTATTTTCACATACAAGAGATTTTCCATTTAACTGTAAACTTTCCTTACAAATAGGACAAGTGAACATATTACCCAACTCCTCTGTTTATTGTATCACGGGAAAGGTAATACTTCAAGATAAATTAAGGTTAAATAGCAAAAAAACTACCCTAATTTTGGCAAAAATCAAGGTAGTTTAAAAATTTATTTTTATTTTTCAAAAATTACTTCATCAATGATAGTACAAGTTCACTATATTCGGCAGTATTTTCAATTTCAAGACCTGCCATTAGTTCAGCCTGTGCAAGAAGTAGCTTACAGTAGGACTTTGCCTTTTCCATATCGGCATCAATGTAACCCATCATAGCCTTGATACTGTCACTGTTAGGGTTAATCTCAAGAACTCTCTGTGCTTTCATACCACCCTCAGGGTTCATCTGAGCAAAGTACTTTTCCATTTCAAAGCTAACTCCACCCTTAGCAGTTAGTACAACAGGGTAATTCTTTAGCTTTTTACTTACAACAACATCAGCAACCTTGTCACCGAGAGTTTCCTTCATAAAGTTGATTGTACCTTCGCTCTGTGACTTTTCTTCTTCGGTTTCTTCCTTATTTTCTTCAGGTAAACCAAGGTCATCGTTAAGAACTGAACGAATTTCCTTTTCACCGTATTCTCTAAGTGACTGCATACAGAATTCATCAACTTCATCAGTCATATAAAGAATATCGTAGTCATTTTCCTTTAGAAGTTCAAGTACAGGTAGTCTGTCAATAGACTCAATGCTTTCACCTGTAGCATAGTAAATATACTTCTGATCTTCTTTCATATTTTCAACATACTCTTTTAGAGTAATGTTCTTCTTTTCCTTAGCAGAATAGAACATCAATAGGTCTTGTAGTTCACCTTTATGCATACCGTAATCGGCAACACAACCGTACTTTAGCTGAACACCAAATGCTGAATAGAACTTTTCGTAATTTTCTCTATCCTTTTTTAGCATTGATGCAAGTTCGTTCTTAATCTTCTTTTCAAGAGTCTTTTCCATCTGCTTTAGAACTCTATCCTGCTGTAGCATTTCTCTTGAAATATTTAGAGATACATCAGGAGAATCAACAACACCCTTTACAAAACGGAAATGTTCAGGTAACAAGTCCTCACAGTTATCCATAATTAGGACACCTGAAGAATAAAGTTGCAAACCTTTCTTGTATTCCTTAGTAAAGTAGTTAAATGGAGTTTTTGATGGAATAAATAGCATAGCCTTGTATGTTACAACACCCTCAACTGAAGTTGTAATAACCTTTAGTGGTGGGTTATAGTCCATAAACTTTTCCATATAGAAGTTATTGTACTCTTCTTCTGTAACATCTTTCTTAGGCTTTTGCCAAATTGGAACCATTGAGTTTAGAGTTTCCTTTTCATAGTAATCCTCATACTCAGGATGTTCCTTATCCTTACTGTCTTCCTTTACTCTGGACTTCTTCATTTCCATTTCAATTGGATAGTGGATATAGTCACTATACTTCTTAATCAATGAAGATAACTTGTACTGTTCTAGGTACTCATCATAGTTTTCTTCATCTGTGTTATCCTTTAACTTCATAATAATCTGTGTGCCAACTGTGTCTTTGTCACATTCTTCAATTGTGTAACCGTCAGCACCTGTTGACTGCCACTTATAAGCCTTGTCACTACCGTACTTCTTAGTGATAACTGTGATTTCCTTAGCTACCATAAATGCAGAATAGAAACCTACACCGAACTGACCGATAATATCAATGTCTTCCTTATCGTCCTTGTCCATTTCTTGCTTAAACTTATATGAACCTGAAGAAGCAATAACACCTAAGTTATTTTCCAAATCATCTTCATCCATACCGATACCATTATCACTAACTGTAATTGTACGGTTTTCTTTATCTGTACCGATTTCAATTTTGAAATCTTCTCTACTCATACCAACATTTTGGTCAGTTAAGCTCTTAAAACAAAGTTTGTCAATGGCATCACTTGCGTTAGAAATAATTTCTCTTAGAAAAATATCTCTGTTTGTATAAATTGAATTAATCATAAGATCAAGTAGTCTTTTTGACTCTGATTTAAACTGTTTCTTAGCCACTTTAATCAATCCTCTTTTAAATAATTTTTAGCACTCTCAACTTTAGAGTGCTAACTCTATAAACTAATATACAACTAAGGGCAGATAAAGTCAAGAATAAATATTAAAAAATATACATTTTATGAAAAATATACACAATACAGGGCATACTTTTAGTGGTGATGATTATGATAGAAACTTTAAGCAAGTATAATGTTAAATTTACTGATGAATACTTTAAGAAAGAAATTACTATTCCCGTAATTTACAGTGATGAATACTTAAAATCTAAAACACTTGACCTTAACTTAGCCAGGTTATGTTGTACTTTCTGTTGTTGCAGTTATGATGAAGAATGTATGAAAAAGGCATTTTTGGATGCTGAGTTTACCGACATAGAACTTCTGTACTTTAAACCACAAGAAAATACTGCATCAATTGCTATAGCAAAAAGGGATAACAATGTTTTTATTGTTATCCGAGGTACTTTAGGTGAAGAATGGTACAATAATTTTCGTACAGGACTTGAGGACACTCACCAGGGTTATTACGACACAATAGGGTTTTTAAAGCCACTTATTAAGAAATACATTAACACAACAAACAACATTATTTTTACCGGTCATTCCCGTGGTGGTGCATTGGCAAATTTACTGGCATCGGAATTAATCAAAGACGGCAGAGAAAATGTATTTGCCTATACCTTTGCTTGTCCTAATGTTACTTCAAAGGATGACACATACAGTCATAGGTTTTCCGATATATATAACTTTGTGTACGAAGATGACTTTATTACCCATTGTCCTCTCAGAGAATGGGGTTATAACCGTTACGGTAACACAATTAAATTTAAATTAAGGGATATTAACTACAAAAAGCTGAAAAAATCTTTCAATGAACTTTCAGGAAGTAACTTTGTTTCTTTCAAAGATTGCAACGAAAGTGTGGATAACTTTATTGATACCACATTACACCTGGCAAGTAACCCTTATGAAT
Source organism: Ruminococcoides intestinihominis (assembly GCF_040096285.1). Classification (NCBI taxonomy): domain Bacteria; kingdom Bacillati; phylum Bacillota; class Clostridia; order Eubacteriales; family Oscillospiraceae; genus Ruminococcoides; species Ruminococcoides intestinihominis. Next base: position 47,544 of record NZ_JBBMEY010000003.1, read on the forward strand.
ACTACCACAAAGGATATTTAGTAGATGAAGAATATATCACCCTATACAAATACTTTCAAATTATTTGTGATATTTTTAATGACAAAGAAAGTTTTTCTGCCGGTATAACACTACTTGCCACAAAGCTATCGGAATTTGCACCACTTACCGAATTTCTTTCAAGTGGTATTGATGTACCTATGTTACTTTCTCAAGGTAACGCAAACAACTCTTGTGCTATGTTTGCACATTCACCACTAACCTACCTTTCATTATTAAATACCCAGAAAATAAAACTGACCTCCTAGTTGGAGGTCAGTTTTATTATAATTTTCTATTTAGCTTTTCTGTTTTTAAACATCCACAAATTATTGTTATAAGCGAACATAATAATTGCCATTAATATAATAATTCCATAGCCGATAAATGAATAAACATCCGGTACATCACCGAAAACAATGAATCCTAAACCGGCAGCAAAAATAATTTGGCTATAATCATAAACAGAAACTTCCTTAGCCGGTGCATAGGTATAAGCTGCTGTAATGCCAAATTGTCCACCGGCAGCAGAAAGACCTGCCATTATTAACGCAAATAACTGAAACGGTGTAAACATCTTAAAGTCCATTAACATTAATGGTAATAATACAACTGTACTAAATCCGGAGAAAAACAGTACTATAAAGCTACCATTCTCACCTCTTGTACCAAGAAGCCTAACCATTGTATAAGCAAAACCGGCACAAGCACCACCCACAAAACCGGCAAGTGAAGGAAACCAATCTGCATTTGAAAAGTCAGGCTTAATAACAAACAATGCACCGATAAATGCACCAAACACAATTAAACCTTGTGGCAAAGTTAACCTTTCTTTTAATATTATAAATGAAAAGATAATTACAAAGAACGGTGACATTTTGTTAAGGATTGAGGCGTCACTAAGTACCAAATGGTCAATAGCATAGAAGTTACACAAAATTCCAAACACCCCAAACAATGACCTTAAAAGTAACGGTCCTAAGTTTTTAGGGTTAAAGTGAAAACTTTTTCTGTCCTTTAATACCATAAACAAAGCAAAGAAAAACGCTACAAAGTTACGGAAAAATGCCTTTTCACCTGTTGGCAAGTCACCTGACAATTTTACAAAGAAATTCATAAAGGCAAAGCAAAATGCTGACAATATAATATAGATAACACCTTTATATTTTTTATTAATTTTCAAAAACTCCACTTCTCTTCCACAAATATAAAATACATTCTCATTAATAAATTATATCATAATAAAAATTAGTGTCAATTTTCTCTTGACATATTTTTAATTTAGCTTTATAATTTTAGTAGTTAAATAATTTGTCACAAACCGTTGATTGAGAGTAAGTACATTTGATGGAGATTTTTAGAGAGTTGTCGGATGGTGCAAGACAATAATTAAAATCATTTGGAATGGACTCAAGAGGGCAGACTGAAATTTTATATAAAGTAGGTACTGACGGAAACCTTGACCGTTACAACAAGGAGTATGTGTTAGCATATGTAAAGCGGGTACTATTGTACCAATTTGGGTGGCACCGCAGAAGTTTATTACAGCTTTTGTCCCTTTATCTAGGGACAAGGGCTTTTTTTATTATAATTTTTACTAAAGAGAAAGGAGAAACCTATGTATTCACCAAGTTTTGATGAGGTAGCACAGTATAAAGAATATGATGTTATTCCTGTTAGCAAGGAAATTTATGCTGATGTTATCACTCCCATTACATTATTAAGAAAAATAGCAGACAAATACAAAAACTACTATCTACTGGAAAGTATCGAAGGTGGAGAAAAGTGGGCAAGGTACAGTTTCTTTGGCTTTGACCCAAAGGCAAGACTTTACTGTAAAGACGGTGTTGTTACTATTGAAGGTGAGGGTGCTAAGGTTGTGGAAACCAAGAAACCTCTAACAGTATTAAGAGAATACCTAAGTCACTACAAAACACCTACAATCAAGGGTAATCCTCCTTTCACAGGTGGTTTGGTGGGTTACTACGGTTACTCAATGATTGGTTATGCCGAACCAACACTAAAGCTAAAGTCAAGTGAATTTAACGACTTTGATGTTATGCTTTGTGACAAAATCATTGCTTATGACCACCTAAAACAGAAAATCACTGTTATTGTAAATATGAAAACCAATGACCTTGAAAATCAGTACAACAAGGCTATTAATGATATTGATGAAATCGTTAAAATGATTAACGACCCAACACCTGTAAGCAAGTTAACTTCTTACAAAGATGTTGAGTTTAAGTCAAACTTCACCGAAGAAGAATATGCCGATACAGTAAACAAAACTAAAGAATATATCTTTGACGGGGATATTTTCCAAGCAGTTATCAGCAGAAGATTTGAAACAAAATATGAGGGTAGCCTACTAAATGCTTACAGAGTACTTAGAGTTACAAACCCTAGCCCTTATATGGTATTTATGAAAATCGGCGAAAATGAAATTATTTCAACTTCACCTGAAACATTGGTAAGATACCAAAACGGCAGAATGACAACATTCCCTATTGCCGGTTCAAGACCTAGAGGCAAAACAGAAGAAGAGGATATTGCCCTAGAGAAAGATTTACTACAAGACGAAAAGGAACTTTCAGAACACAATATGCTGGTTGACCTAGGCAGAAACGATATTGGTAAAATCTCAAAATTCAATTCTGTTACAGTTACAGAGTATATGAAAGTTTTAAGATACTCAAAGATTATGCACATTTGCTCAGAAGTACAAAGTGATGCACTTGATACAGTGGATTCATTTGATGCTATTGAGGCCGTACTTCCTGCCGGTACACTTTCAGGTGCACCAAAGGTTAGAGCTTGTGAGATTATTGAAGAACTTGAGAAATGCCCAAGAGGTGTTTACGGTGGTGCTATCGGATACATTGACTTTAACGGTAATATGGATACTTGCATAGCAATCAGAATGGCATCAAAGATAAAAGACAAAGTTTATGTTCAAGCCGGTGGTGGTATTGTAGCAGACAGTATCCCACACAATGAATATATGGAAAGCTACAACAAAGCACTTGCAGTAATGAATGCAATTAAGAATGCCGGGGAGGTTGAAGAAGTATGATTTTACTAATTGATAACTACGATAGTTTTTCTTACAATCTTGTTCAACTTGCCGGTAGTGTAAATCCGGACATTAAGGTTATCAGAAATGATGCAATGACTGTGGAAGAAATTGAAAAGCTAAACCCAAGCCATATTATTATTTCTCCCGGTCCGGGCTATCCAAAGGATGCCGGTATCTGTGAAGATGTAATCAGATACTTTAAAGGAAAGAAACCAATCCTAGGTGTATGCCTTGGTCATCAAGCAATTTGTGAAGTTTTCGGTGCAGAAATCACTCATGCTAAAAAGCTAATGCATGGCAAGAAAAGCACACTAAACATTGACCCAACTTGCAAAATCTTTAATGGTATGGGTGACAAAATGGTAGGTGCAAGATACCATTCACTAATTGCCAAGAAAGAAACTTTACCACAAGAATTAATTGTTACTTCAACTGACGATATGGGTGAAATAATGGCAGTAAAACACAGAGATTATGAAATCTACGGACTACAGTTCCACCCTGAAAGCATATTGACAGTCGGTGGTAAGAAACTACTTGAAAACTTTTTAGACATAAAGTAAGGATGTAAAAAAATGATTAAAGAAGCAATTATAAAACTAAGTAAAAGAGAAAATCTTGATATAGATACAACAAAGCAAGTTATGAACGAAATTATGAGTGGTGAAGCTACCGAAGCACAAATCGGTGCATTCTTAACAGCACTTATGATGAAAGGTGAAACTATTGACGAAATCACAGCTTGTGCAACAGTTATGAGAGAAAAGGCTCTACATATTAACCCTAAAGTAAAGGTTATGGAAATTGTAGGTACAGGTGGTGACGGTACAGGTACATTCAACATTTCCACTACTTCGGCATTCGTTATTTCTGCCGGTGGTGTTCCTATTGCAAAACACGGTAACCGTTCAATGAGCAGTAAGTCAGGTGCTGCCGATTGTCTTGAAAACTTAGGTGTAAACCTTAACATTACACCTGAGAGAAGTGAAGAAGTACTAAACCAATGTGGTATGTGCTTTATGTTTGCACAGTGCTACCACAAGTCAATGAAGTATGTTGCTAAGCCAAGAAAAGAAATCGGCATCAGAAACATTTTCAATATTCTTGGACCTTTAACAAACCCTGCAAGTGCATCAATGCAAGTTATGGGTGTGTTTAGTCAAGATTTATGCGAACCATTAGCACAGACACTTATTAACCTAGGTGTTAAGAAAGGCATGGTTATTTACGGTTTAGACGGTATGGATGAAGCTACTGTTACAACAAAGACTTATTGTTCAGAAATTCGTGACGGTAAGGTACATTCTTACTATATTACACCGGAAGAAGTGGGACTAAAGACTTACCCAATGGATGACCTAATCGGTGGTAACGGCAAAGAAAATGCAGAAATCACTTTGGATATTCTTACAGGAAAAGAACAAGGTGCAAAGAGAGATATTGTACTGTTAAACTCAGGTATTGCATTTTATGTTGCAGGTAAGGCAGACTCTATTAAGTCCGGTGTTGACTATGCAAAAGAAATTATTGACAGTGGCAAGGCTTTTGCTACTAAGGAAGCATTTGTTGCTTTAACTAATGAATAAGTGAGACAGATATGACAATACTTAACGAAATTGCAGAATATACAAAGAAGAGATATATTGAGCAAGAAAAGGTTGTACCTTTTGAAGAAATCAAAAGTAAAGCCCGAAAGATGGACAGTAACACAGGTTTTCCATTTGAAAAAGCTTTAGCAAAGGAAGGACTCTCCTACATATGTGAAGTAAAGAAAGCAAGTCCCAGCAAAGGTATTATTGCAGAAAAATTTCCTTATAAGGAAATTGCCAAAGACTATGAAAAGGCCGGTGCATCAGCAATTTCCTGCTTAACCGAACCAAAATATTTTAAAGGCAAGAATGAATATCTTGAAGAAATCAGCAAGGAAGTTTCTATTCCTATTTTGAGAAAAGATTTTACAGTATGTGCCTATCAGATTTACGAGGCAAAGGTAATCGGTGCATCTGCTATATTATTAATATGTGCAATTCTTACCGAAGAAGAAATTAAGGAATACTTAGATATTGCAACCTCTCTTGGACTATCGGCTTTAGTTGAGGCTCATACAGAAGAAGAAGTTAAAATGGCACTAAACTGTGGTGCAAAAATTATCGGTGTTAACAACCGTAACCTAAAGGACTTTACAGTTGATATTAACAACTGTATCAACCTAAGAAAGCTTGTTCCGGAAAATATTTTATTTGTTGGAGAAAGTGGTATCAAAACAAGCACAGACATTGCTAACCTAAAGAAAGCTAATGTAAATGCTGTTTTAATCGGTGAAACACTTATGAGAAGTGAAGATAAATCAAAGGCTCTTACTGAGCTTAACGGTGAACCATTACATAAATAAGAAAAAGGAGAATTAATATGTCAAACGGAAGATTTGGCAGACATGGTGGTCAGTTTATTCCTGAAACACTAATGAATGCCATTATGGAACTAGAGGATGCTTATAATAAATACAAAAATGATAAAGAATTTAACGATGAACTAAACGAACTGCTTAGAGAATATGTAGGTCGTCCATCTCGTCTTTATTATGCAGAAAAGATGACTAAGGACCTTGGTGGTGCTAAAATCTACTTAAAGAGAGAGGACCTTAACCACACAGGCAGTCACAAGTTAAACAATGCTTTAGCACAGGTATTACTTGCAAAGAAAATGGGCAAAACAAGAGTAATTGCCGAAACAGGTGCAGGTCAGCATGGTGTTGCTACTGCTACTGCAGCAGCACTTATGGATATGGAATGTGAAATCTTTATGGGCAAAGAGGACACAGACCGTCAGGCACTAAATGTATTTAGAATGGAACTTCTTGGTGCAAAGGTTCACGCAGTAACAAGTGGCACAATGACACTAAAAGATGCAGTAAACGAAACCTTCAGAGAATGGACTAACAGAATGAGTGATACCCACTATGTACTTGGTTCAGTTATGGGTCCTCACCCATTCCCAACTATTGTAAGAGATTTCCAGAGTGTTATCGGTAAAGAAATCAAAAGTCAGATTATGGAAAAGGAAGGCAGACTTCCTGATGTAGTTATGGCTTGTGTTGGTGGTGGCAGTAACGCTATCGGTGCATTCCACGAATTTATCCCAAATGAAGAAGTAAGACTTATCGGTTGTGAAGCTGCCGGTAAGGGTATTGACACAGACAAAACTGCTGCTACAATTTCAACAGGCAGAGACGGTATTTTCCACGGTATGCACAGTTATTTCTGTCAGAATGAATACGGTCAGATTGCACCAGTATATTCAATTTCTGCCGGTCTTGACTATCCCGGTGTTGGTCCTGAACACGCATATCTACACGATATTGGCAGAGCAGAATATGTTGCTATTACAGATGATGAAGCAGTAAATGCTTTTGAATATTTATCAAGAACCGAGGGTATTATCCCTGCTATTGAATCCTCTCATGCAGTTGCTTATGCAATGAAACTTGCTCCAACTATGGACAAAGACAAAATCATTGTTGTAAACCTATCAGGTAGAGGAGATAAAGATGTTGCAGCAATCGCAAGATACAGAGGAGTTGAGATTTATGAGTAAAATTACAGATGCATTTAAGAACGGCAAAGCATTTATCCCTTTCGTAACTGCCGGTGACCCTTGCCTTGAAGTTACAGAACAACTACTTATTGAAATGGACAAAAACGGTGCCGATATTATTGAAATCGGTATTCCTTTCTCTGACCCTGTAGCTGAGGGTGTTGTTATTCAAGAGGCTGACATTAGAGCGTTAGCAGCAGGCACAACAACAGACAAAATCTTTCAGATGGTAGCAAAAGTAAGGGAAAAACTTTCTTGTGCAGTTGCACTTATGACATATGCAAATACTGTTTATGCTTATGATACCGACAAGTTCCTTGCTAACTGTAAGCAAGTTGGTGTTGATGCACTGATTATTCCTGATGTTCCATATGAAGAAAGAGATGTTATAAAACCTTATTGTGAAAAGTATGGTGTTGAATATATTTCATTCGTTGCACCAACAAGTCACGACAGAATCAAAATGATTGCTAAGGATGCATCAGGCTTTATGTACTGTGTATCTTCCCTAGGTGTTACAGGTGTAAGACAGAACATTACAACAAATATCGGTGAAATGATTGACCTTGTAAAATCGGTTAAGGATATTCCTTGTGCAGTCGGTTTCGGTATTTCAACTCCTGAACAGGCAAAGGAAATGGCAAAAAATGCTGACGGTGTAATTGTTGGTTCTGCTATTGTAAAAATTTGTGCAAAGTACGGCAAGGACTGCGTCCCTTATGTTGCAGAATATGTTAAGTCTATGAAGGATGCAATTTCACAGTAAACAAAATTTAATAATTACATACAAAAAGACCTTTTAAGTAAGGTCTTTTTTCTATTTCTAACTATATTTACAGTGTAGTATAAATGTGCTAAAATCGTGATGGTGATAATTATGAAATATGATTTAATAGCACTTGATATGGACGGTACTTTGTTAAATGATGACAAGGTTATTCCAAAAGAAAATGTTGATGCAATTATAGAAATGCAGGAACAAGGCAAAACTGTTGCTATTTGTACCGGCAGACCTGCAAGTGGTGCATTGCCATTTGTTAAGGATTTACACTTAGAAAAGTACGGTGGATATGTACTTTCCTATAACGGTGGTAGAATTTATGATGTTAAGAATGACAAGGTTCTTTACAACAAGGCTTTCCCAAAAGAATATTTACAGAAAGTCTTTGACTTAGTAAAGGGTACAACAATTACAGTTTCTTCTCCACTTGATCACAAGATTATTGCCGGTCATGCACTAAATGATTGGTCAAGAACCGAAGCTAATGTTGTTCATCTACCTTTTGAATATCATGAGGACTTTTTAACACTTGATACCGAAATGAACAAGTTACTACTTGTTGATAACCCAAAGGTTATCGGTGCAAACTATGACAACATTCATGATACACTTGAACCAAAGCTTCATGTATTCCTAAGTGAACCTTACTTTCTAGAGATTACACCACAAAATGTAAACAAGGGTGAGGGACTTCACAACCTAGCAAAAATCTCAGGTATTCCGATTGAAAAGATGGTTGCAATGGGTGACAGCTTTAATGATATTGAAATGCTAAAAGAAGCAGGTCTTGGTGTTGCTATGAAAAATAGCAAAGAGGGCGTTTCAGACTATGCAAATCTTGTAACAGTCAGTAATAATGACTGTGGTGTTGCAAAAATTATTAAAGAATATATCCTTTAGAAATACTTTATTCATAATCAATTCACATATTATGAATAATAGACAAATTTAATAGTAAATTATTGGATACCTAGCTATGACTATAATTCTTTTGTAGAAATATAATCATAGTTTTTCTGTTTATAATTAGAATAACGAAATATAAAAAAGGAGATAACGCCAATGAAAAAATTAGTCGCAATCTTAATGGTTCTAACTTTGGCTATGTCAGCACTTGTAGTTTCTGCATCTGCTGCACAGACAGATAAGGAATCAACCGGTGCAACAGGTATTACTGTTCACTACTACACAGAGAAGGGAACTCCAAGCGTTTACTACTGGAATGCACTTCCAGAAAATATTTCTACAGAGTATCCCGGTGTAAAGATGACAAGTGAGGGTAATAACTACTACAGATACACTTTCTCAAGTGTTTCTAAAATTAACCTACAGTTCATCGAAAGTGATGGTACTCAAGGTAAAGAACTTACAAGAAACACAAACAGTGGTACTAACGAATTTTGGTACAAAGGTAACCGTTGGTACAACAAACAACCATCAGATACAGAATATGAAAGAACAGACCTTAGAGAAGACTCTATCTACTTCGTAATTACAACAAGATTTTACGATGGCGACAAGAGCAACAATGTTCACTGTTGGGAAGACGGTAAGGCTAACAACCCAGACACAGACCCAGCATGGAGAGGTGACTTTAAAGGTCTTATCCAAAAGCTAGACTACATCAAGGCTCTTGGTTTCTCAGCAATTTGGATTACACCTGTTGTAGAAAATGCATCAGGCTATGACTACCATGGCTACCACGCATTTGACTTTACAAAGGTTGACCCTAGATATGAAAGTGATGATACTTCATATCAGGACCTAATTGATGCAGCTCACGAAAAAGGTTTAAAGATTATTCAGGACGTTGTATTTAACCACTCAGGTAACTTTGGTGAAGCTAACCTAGCCCCAATGTTTACTAAGGACTATAGCAATCTAGGTTCATCAGACTGTATGAATGTTATTCCCGATTCTACTCTAGCTAAAAACTATTCAGGATATAGCAATATGTTACCTGCTGATCAGTATCAGTCAAGACTTGCAGTTATGAAGGAAGATGTTAATGATACAGCACACAACTATCACCATGATAAGTCATTAAGCTACGGTTCATACACAGAACAAACAGGTCAGATGGCAGGTGACTGTGTTGATATTAATACAGAAAATCCATCCGTTGTAAAGTATCTTACAGATGCTTATTCAAAGTACCTAGATATGGGTGTTGACGCATTCAGAATGGATACAGAAAAGCACATTAACCGTTGGACACTAAACCACGCATTCTTCCCTGTATTTAACCAGTACAAGAATTTCCACCTATTTGGTGAAGTTTGTGCCAGATACCATGGTGCTTATAATGAAGGTGGTTCTTCAGACTCATGTTTCTTCTATACATGGAGCGAAACAGAGAGTGCTTGGCAGAACAACTGGAGCAACTCTGACTGGAAATCTAACTATGATAACTCTGTAAAGCACTTCCAAGCTCACCAAAACAGAAGTTTCGACCAAACAAGTGACAATGTTTACCTAAATGGTTTATCTTATCACACACCAGACTACAGCAAGGCAAACGGCACAAGTACAATCGACTTCCCTATGCACTGGGCATTTAAGGATGCAAGTTCAGCATTCGGTGCTGCTAAGGGCGAAGACTCACTATACAATGATGCAACATGGGCAGTTACATATGTTGACTCTCACGACTACGGTCCTGACGGTCAGGAAAAGACTCGTTACCAAGGTGGTGCTTCTGCTTGGGCAGAAAATATGGACTTAATGTTCACATTCCGTGGTATCCCATGTATCTACTATGGTTCAGAAATTGAATTCAAGAAAGATGTTCCAATTGATGTTGGTCCTAACGAGCCACTAGACAAGACAGGTCGTGCTTACTTCGGTGACCACCTAGAAGGTTCAGTTACAGCAAGCGACTACGGTAAATATACAGCTTCCGGTACAGTAGCTTCTACATTAGATGCTCCTCTTTCAAAGCACCTAGAAAAGCTAAATCAGATTAGAAGAGCAGTTCCTGCCCTACAAAAAGGTCAGTACACAACTGATAGCAATTATGTAGATGGCAATATGGCTTACATCAGAAGATATACAAATTCTAGCGTTGATTCACTTGCTTGTGTAACAATCAGTGGCGACGCAACATTTAAGGGTCTACCAAATGGCACATATATTGATGCAGTTACAGGTGACAAGAAAGTTGTTACAGGTGGCACACTTTCAACAAGTGGTGCAAGTGGCCAGGGTAACATGAGAGTTTATGTTCTACAAAACTCAAGCAGTGAAGTTAACGGTGCAATTGGTGACACAGATCTAACTTACTTAAAATAATTTTACAATTACAATCTCCTAAGTTTTGAAAAAGCCTTCCCGAACGGGAAGGCTTTTTCTACTATATTTAGAAATCAAAAATTATTTTATTGCTTGAAAAATAAAATAATTTTTAATAAAATAATTTTTTGTGAAATGTATCCAACCTATGGACTAAACTTTTCGCTTCTCTTAGCTAATACTCTAAACTTCAAAATTAATGCAACTTTTAGCCTATCTAAATCGTGTTATATATGGGGATAGAGCAAAATTTTTATTTCCCTATAATTCACCTATTTACTTCAGTACAGTTGATTTTTCACTTAAAAAGGTGTATAGTAATGTTGTTTTTTGACAAAAAAGATAGGAAGTTAAAAAATGAAGAAATTTTAAAATTACTTAAGCAAAGTATTTGCTATTCTTATGGGAATACTTATTTGCATCACCATTTCAGGAATCATTATCTCTTATCCGGAATACGGAAACTACTTTTCATCAACAAGTCAAAACGGTAAAGAGTTGTTCTGGTTATTTACCTCAATTGCAGTAGGTGGTGTGATTATCACATGCACAATACTGGGATTGTTTAGACTTATTAACAAGCTATCAAAAAAGGGACTTCTGATTTTCACAATAGCATTGTTTGTAATTTACGGTATATCTACTGTAGCTATTACCTACCTTTTCCCTACAATTCCAATGACCGACAGCTTTTATGTACACGACCAAGCAGTGGGTATGGCTCATGGTACTAAGGATATAATCAATGGCAATTCAGCGTACTTTAGAAAATACAGTAACAACAATCCACTGATTATTCTGCTATATTTTATATATAAAATAGCTTGTTCACTTGGAATTACCGACCTACTTCAGGTTGGCAGATTGTTTAATGCATCTTGTATTACGGGTAGCTTGGTACTGTTCTACTTTGCAATACAGAAACTATCAAAAAGAGAAACCACCGGTGCAAAATTTGTTTTGCTAAACCTACTGTTTGTACCAATAATTTTTATGACTTCTTGGGTATATACTGCCACTATCTGCTTACCTTTTATAGGTGGTATAATGTTATGTGGTGCAAACCTTATTAAGAATCAATCAAAAAAATCAATTATCATTAATTCAGCAATAATCGGTGTTTTGAGTATTGTTGGTTACAACATCAGACCGGTTGTACTTATCCTATCTATTGCCGGTTTTATATGCTTAGTCCTATGGACAGTTAAAGACAAAAAGCGTTTTGTAAAGTCAGCTATAATGGTTGGTGTTTGTGCAGTTTTTGCTTTAGGTTCATTTGTAACTACTAAGGCACTTAACAACCACTACTATACAGGTAGTAACGGCAACTTTCCTCTTACTCACTGGGTAGCTATGGGTCTTACTAAAAACGGTATGTATGACCCACAGTTGGTAAAAGAGAATATGAGGCTTTCTAACACAGACGAAATGAAAGCTAATGTAAATAAACATATCAAAGAAAGACTAAGCAATTACAATGCCGGTTCATTTATCAGCCATCTATATATTAAGAATGGCAGTATATGGGCAGTAGGTTCACTGGAATATCAATCTCGATTAATCGGTTCTGCTGAAAAATACACACCACTAAGCAAATGGTTATATGGCTCAAAAAGTGACTTAATGTGTCTATATACTCAGATGTTGTGGCTATCTCTCCACATACTTACACTAATTTACATAATAAGATTTATCTTTAACAAAGAAAGTAAATACGGACTACTACAGATTCTTACTTTGCTAGGTGGTTATGGTTTCTATATGATATGGGAAGTAAAAATTGCCTATGCAGTACCATTTGTATTCTTTATTATAGGTATGGCTACTTTAGGTGGTGAAAGTGTTGAAAATGCTTTTGCTATGTCAAATGCTAAGGTTAAGAACATTGGTAGAATTTCTTATTCTGCTGTAGCAATTTTCTCAATTGTACTTATGTTTATCGGTGCACCTTTCTTTACTGACAATGTTATGAAAGTCAGTGACAAGAAACTAACGGTTAAGTCAACTCACAACTGTTTAATCAAAAAGATTGCAACAAGAAAGAGAACAGTTACTCAAGAGTTTTACACCAAAGAAAAATTCAACAGAGTTTACCTAAATGTAGCTTGTAGAAGTAACCTTTCTACCAGCAACAGTAAGTACAAGATAACTTTGAAGAATGGCAAAAACAAAACTATTGCCACAAAGCTGGTTGACAGTAAAGACTACACAAAGCGTATTTCCGATATAAAACTGAAATTACCTAAAAAGTACACACCATCAGGTGAAGAAAAGTTTAAGATAACAGTTAAGGGTATTTCCGGTACCAAAGAAGCATTTAACTTTGGTTATAGCCATGGTGATGACATTGACCCTATAAGGGGTAACCTAAGAACTAACGGTAAACTTGTAAAAGGTGACCTAAGGCTTACTGTTTCTGAAATTCATAAAGGTTCACTTCTTTCACCAAAAAGATACTGTGCTTTTTGTGTAGGAATTGTCTTGATAGAAGTTATAACGGCATTTCTTTATTTGGGCTTTTCTAAGAAAAAGCAGTATAATGATTAATAACCTTTTATATAAGGATTTATAGTTTTTATAGGAGGAATTTCAATGACGAAGTTTACAAACTTTTTTGCTAAACTAATTTCTATTGTTTTAGGCATTCTGATTTTACTTAACATTTCGTCTATTATAGCTAATGACAAAATAGCATTACTTTTAACTAAAAATCCTAACAATACAACTTCACAATTATTAGTTTACTCATTAATTGCTCTTGGTGGTATATTGATGGTAGTCGGCATTATGGCACTTTTCAAGTTAATCAATAAACTTTCCGATAAAGGGTTAACAATTCTTGCAATTGTGCTAATAGCAATTTACAGTATAACAACTATAGCAAATATATTTTTATTTCCGACCATTCCTAGCTCTGACTCATTCTATGTTCAGGATTATGCAATTAAAATGGCTAGAGGAGATATTAACATAATAGATGGAAATGATAGCTACTTCGGAAAATATAGCAACAACAATGCAGTTGTTCTTATTCTATATTATCTATTTAAAGCATTTTTCTTTGTAGGACAGGACAATCTCCTTTGGGTTGGCAGAATTTTTAATTCACTATGTATTGTAGGAGCAACTGTTCTTTTCTACTTTGCTATTGTTAAATTTACAGGCAAAAAAGTAACAGCTACTAAGTTCCTACTACTAAGTGTACTGCTACCATCTGTTCAATTCTCATCCTCATGGGTATATACTGCAACAATATGTATGCCTTTTATCGGTGGTATCTTCCTATGTGGAGCAAACCTAATCAAAGCTACAACACGGAAATCTATAATCATTAATTCAGCTATTATAGGTGTGCTAAGTGTTGTAGGTTACAAGGTTAGACCGGTTGTTATCTTTATTTCTTTAGCCGGTATTATCTGTATGTTCTTCTGGGCATTTAAAGACAAAAAGAAATTGCTAAAATCAGCCTTTTCACTTGCAATTTGTGCAGTAGTAGCCTGTACATCATTCCTTGTTTGTAAAGGAATTGACAACCACTATTACACAGGTAGCAACAAGCAATTCCCTATTACTCACTGGATTGCTATGAGTCTTAAGGGTAATGGTGCTTATGACTTACAGTACAAAAATAAGCATGAAGCAATGAACTCCACAGAAGAAATCAACAGGGACTCTATTAAGGATATTAAGAATACTCTTAATAGCTACACACCACTAACTTTGTTTAAACATCAATACGAGAAAAGCAGCCTTATGTGGAGTGAAGGTTCTGTAGGTTACTATACAAGACAGAAAGGCAGTAATACATATAGAAGTTTAAATGACTATATTTATGGTCCGAAGAAACATATGCTGATGATGTATTGTCAGATGTTATGGTTAGCCTTTAACATTCTTATTATAGTTTATTTATATAAGCTACTTAGAAACAAATCCTCAAAGAAAGATTTACTACTTGCAATTACTTTACTGGGTGCATTGGTTTTCTATATGATATGGGAAGTAAAGATTAATTACGCATTGCCTTTCGTATCGATTATTATTGCAATGGCTACTATGGGTGGAATTTCAATTGAAAACAAATTCACTGTACCTGAACTAACCACAAAAAAATGTTACAAGACAGCCTACATAACAGTTGCAACTTTGTTTATTGCTTTATTACTTTCAAACATTTATTATGTTTCATATAGTCAAATGATAAGAGGAACTCCAAAGATTGAGAACTTTGCTTCCGTAAGTAATGAAATTGATAATGTTTCCGAACACAACAAGGTGCTTAAACAAACATTCTATGCTGACAGTGACTTTAATAAATTATCATTTTTCAGTATTGCTCATCCTAACAATCCTTCTTCTAAATATAAAATTACACTAAAAAATAGTAAAAAGAAGGTTATTGCAGAAAAGACTTATTCCAGCTATTATACATTTGAAAAGACAAAGAATGTTATATTAAAGCTACCTAAAACATACTCACCTACTCATAACGAGAAATTCACCTTAACAATTAAAGGTTTAGGAGCTGACTCTGATTATCAAGAGTTCAACTACTCAGACAGTTCACAGATTGACTGCTTGCCGGGTGAATTAAAAATTAACGGTAAGCCTATTAACGGTGACCTAAAATTCGGTTTGTTTTATACCGAAAGAACATCATTAATGAGTTTACCTGCTTACCTAACACTAATTGCTATTATTGCATTAGCAGAAGTTTTAGTATATATTTCATTATTCAAAAAGAAAAATTACAACTTAGCAAAGAGATAATTATGAATTCAAAAAAATTTTTCAGTAACAAAATAATAGCACCTTTAATCGCCCTACTATGTGTAACATTGTGGGGCACTGCTTTTCCCGTAATTAAAAAGTGCTATGAAATATTTTCAATTCCAACAAGTGACTACCCATCCAAGGTACTTTTTGCCGGATATAGGTTCTTTATTGCCGGTGTAATGGTACTTTTTGTGGCAATTATATTGCAAAAGAGATTTGTAAAGCCCAGCAGAAAAGATATTCTTCCAATATCAATTATGGGTTTCCTACAGATATTCTTGCAATATCTATTTTCATACATAGGACTTTCCAACACCACCGGTACAAAAACCTCAGTAATCACTTCCCTAGGTTCATTTATCGGTGTGCTGATTTCACCAATCTTTTTCACATCGGACAAGCTAAATGTTAAAAAGATTTTAGGTTGCATTATCGGTTTTATAGGTGTTATTGTCATCAACCTTGATGGACTTACTACCGGTGGGTTTACTCTTTTAGGAGAAGGCTTTGTGGTATTCTCCACAATTGCAGCAACCGGTGGCAATATTTATTGCAAAAAAATCAGCAAAGGCAGAGACCCTATGACTGTTTCAGCCTATCACCTACTTATTGGTGGTGGTGGACTTATTATTGTAGGTGCATTGTTTGGTGGTTATCTTGACTTTTCAAACATTACAATATATCTGCTACTGATTTACTTAGGTATTGTTTCTGCTGCCTCATTTACCCTGTGGACAGCTTTATTAAAATACAACCCTGTATCCAAGATTCTTATTTTCAACCTGCTAATCCCAATTTTCGGCACAATATGGAGTGGTATTCTGTTAGGTGAAGATATTATTAACCTTTACAACATTGTGTCTGTTGTGTTAATATCAATAGGTATTATTCTTGTTAATTTAAGGAGTAAGAAAGATGAAAATTAAAGGTGCAATTTTTGATATGGATGGTGTACTGCTAAACTCAGAAATTCTTTATCAGCGTTTTTGGTTAGAGGCACTACACTACTTTAACTATCCGGCAACAGAAAGCCATGTACTTGCTTTACGCTCATTAACCGGTAAAAAGGCTGAAGCAAAGCTAAAGTCATTTTTTGGTGAAAGTTTTGATTATCCCACAGTTAAGGCAAAGAGAATTGAACTAATGGATAACTTTGTAAATGAAAATGGTGTTGAAATGAAGAAAGGTGCTGACATACTTTTACCTTATCTAAAGGAAAAGGGTATAAAAATAGCCCTTGCAACATCTTCACCTTTAGAAAGGGCAAAAGACCATTTATCAAGGGTTAATTTGTTTCAGTATTTTGATACTTGTGTATGTGGTCCAATGGTTAAAAATTCAAAACCTGCACCGGATATTTACCTATTAGCAAGTGAAAAGCTGGGGCTTAAACCGGACGAATGTATTGCAGTAGAGGACTCACCAAACGGTGCATTGTCTGCAATTAATGCAAATTGCAAAACTATTGTTGTACCTGACCTAACACCTTGTGATGAAAGTATAAAGCCAAAGTTATTTGCACTTTGTGATTCACTTTTAGATATTAAAAATTATGTATAAGAGAAATGCTCAAGTAGGATAAAACTTACTTGAGCATTTTTTATAAAACTTATTAAACTTTCTTAGCTGAAGAACTAAACATTACTTGTAATGTTTTGCTGTCAACAGTACCGGTAGCACTTAGGCCGTTATTCTTTTGGAATGTTTCAAGTGCTTTCTTTGTCATATCACCAAAGTAACCTGTAGCATTGCCACTTGCAAGATAACCTAAATCAGTAAGTCTTTCTTGCATAGCCTTGTTGTAGTTGTTCTGTGACTGTAATGTCATTGTTTTGATAGCACTATCGGTAAACTTAACCTTGTACTTTGACTGTAGTGGATACTTTTCTTTAGGCTTAGTTGTTGGTACAGTTGTAGTTGTTACTGTTGTGTTTGCTTTACTTACAGTTGTAGAGGTAGTACCCTTAGTAGTCTTTTCTACAGTAGTTGTAGGAGTAGACTTTATCTTTTCAAAGGTACTCTTATCAATAGTCTGCAAGATTTTTTCCACATTTTCTATGGCAGTTTTGCCTTGTAACTTTAGCTTGTCCTTTTCAATAATAATATGACCGTTAGACTTGTTAAAATCACACTTTTTAAGTGTACCTTTATTCTCTAAACTCTTATATGTATCATTATTACAAACCAGGTACTTAGGGTTTAGACTATCTATCATATTAACATCATAAGTTGAATTATTAACATCCTTAGTAACAACATCAGTACCGGTAAAGGCAAGTAGCTTACCGTACCAACTTTCCTTAATTACAGAAACATATGGACCTGTACCCTCAAGGAAAAGTAGCTTGTCCTTACTATGCTTTTTGCTAAACTCTGTTTTATAGTTCTTAAGAGTATTCATAAGCTTAGTATAAGCCTTGTTGCCCTGAGCTTTACCTGTTTCACCATTTAGAATTGCACCGACAGAAGTATATGTTGTCAGTATATCTTCACCGGTATTTCCGTAATGGAACTGTACAACCTTAACATCATTGTCTTCAAGTGTCTTTATAGCACCATCGGACATATTGTCATCAGCCAGTACAACCTCAATATCACTGTCAATAATCTTCTTTGTATCAGGTTCAATAGCAGTACCACAAGTTTTCTTATCCTTAATGCTATCTGTAATAACATCACTGCTAATTAAAGTAATATTCTTTTCCATACCAAGCTGACAAACAATATCAGCCACATTAGGGCTTAATACTGCAACTTTTTCAGGCTTAGAATTAAAGGTAGTATTTCCTATTGTAATGGGATAGGAGCTGTCACCACTGTTGCAACCAACAGTAAAAATCAATGTGCAAAGTAAAAGCAATGCACATATGGTTGTTTTCACTATTCTCATTATATTTTCCTTTATAGTAATGATTTAATAAACTGCTGAGCAGTTCTTGGAGAACGAGTTGCTCTCTGTGTAGCAAAAGACTCTGCCTGTAGGAATAACTGTTCCTGATCCATATCAATATGATGAGCCTTTGCAAGTTCTTCAACAATATGTAAAAATCTTCTCTTGTCAGGAACATAATAACCAACTGCAAGACCAAATCTATCTGATAGAGAAAGTGTTTCCTGCATATTATCTCTACGGTTAACATCGTTACAATCTCTGTCTTCAAAGTTCTCCTTAACAAGGTGTCTTCTGTTACTTGTTGCATAAATAAGAGCATTCTTTGGAAGTGCTGCAACACCACCCTCAAGAACAGCCTTTAAGCTTGTGTAACATTCATCCTGTCTTTGGAATGAAAGGTCATCAATAAAGATAATGAACTTCATTGGTACTTGAGCGATAGCATCAATAAGTAGTGGGAATTCCATTAGCTTTTCCTTAGGAATTTCAACAATTCTTAGTCCATAGCGTCTAAATTCGTTTACAGTAGCTTTTACTGTTGTACTCTTACCTGTACCCATATCACCATAAAGTAGGCAGTTATTGGCGTTTCTGCCCTCAATAAAGGCTCTTGTGTTCTCAACAACAAGGTCTCTCTGATATTCATAATCAACAAGGTCAGAAATTCTTACCTTGTCATCATTAATAATAGGTTCGATACCCTTATCTCTCCATACGAATGAACGGTATCTGGCAAACATACCACAACCCTTTTCTCTGTGGAACTTTGCAATCTTGTCTAGGTTATCGTTAAAGTCAACAAATTCTTCTGATGGAGTACCACAATGCCACTTAGGAAGGCAATCAATAATATCATCAATTTCTTCCTTATATTTATAGTCATTAATAACATCCTCAGGAGTAATCTGTGATGCAAAAAGAATTGCATCAATATCTCTGACTACTGCTTTCTTCTCATCTTCTGACATTTCACTAACCTTATCGGCAGTTGCTGTTCTTGTAAAATAGTTTTCATCAAACAAAGCAGCCTCTGTCATAGTATAGCTTAATGAGTTAGATGCGTTTCTGTCACATAGTAATCTGTAGAAGTCACCGTAAGCATTTAGGAATGTTTCAGGTTCTTCATCAACAGAAAGCAATAACTTATGAAAGGCACTTGGTACACTTCTTGTTAGCACACCTTTATAAATAGAAAGTGATGATAACATAAAAGCAGCTTTTTTTGTTTTTTTCATACAAATCCCTTACTTCCTTTTAATATGATTATATTTTACTCCAATTATACCTTGTAGTCAATCGTCTAAAAATGGCTATTTAATGGGGTTTTCAAAGTTTTTCAAAATTTTTTTAAATTTTTTTGAAAAAACACTTGCATTTTTCAGAAAAGGGTGATATAATTTATCTTGTCGTTGAGAGAGACGACAAAACAAAAAGAAAATAGTTGGTGTCGATGACGCTGAGGGTCCACCTGTTCCCATCCCGAACACAGAAGTTAAGCTCAGTAGTGCCGAAGATAGTTGGCTGGAAGCGGCCTGTGAAAATAGGAAGACGCCAACATCAACAAGTGTCTATCCAATAGGGTAGGCATTTTTCTTTTGTCAAATTTATTTATCCGATTATTATATCAATAATTCTACTATTTGTCCAATAGTTTTTATTTATTTATTTATAAATTCCACTTTATTCATTTTAATTATTTTCACCATACAAAAAGACATAACAAAACCCCACTTTTAAGTGGGGTTTATTTTTTACTTTACATTAACTTTTAATGTTAGTGTTTTCACATTATTTACTTTTACCTTTAGAGTAGTTTTGCCTTTCTTTACACCCTTAATATTAAGTACACTTGCACTAATCTTTTTTGCAATGCTAGTATTTACATTTTTATTACTAACAGTCCATTTAAGTGCAATATTCTTAGCCTTGCCTAAAGCCTTAACCTTAACTGTCTTACCTACCTTAACATTTACAGTAGATTTTGAAAGTTTAGGTGCAGTAGTAACATTCACCTTGCAGTTTAACTTATTACCGTCCTTAAGAGTTACAATCATTGTTGTTTTGCCTTTGTTTAGTGCAGTAACAACACCCTTACTGTTAACCTTAGCTACCTTATTATTAGTTACCTTATAGCTTTTAACCTTACCGTTAAGAACCTTAATAGTCTTTGTAGCACCTGACTTTAGGCTAACATTAGTTGCAGAAAGTTTTTCTTGTGCTATCTTAACGACAGTAAAGTTGTAATGTAGGTTAGTTTTATTAATTAATGAATATACTGCATCCATATTAATATTTAGCTTATCATAAGCGTCTTTTAATGTATAAGCCTTACCATTACCAACAACATACAGACCTAAATCATATGGTGTATGTTGCTGATAACAATTAAACATATAATTACCCATTCTTATATTCTTATTTGAGAAATTATAATAATCTGAAATTTTATAATACAAATCGTATTTACCAACCTTGCCTAAGTTAGCAACTGATAAAATCAAATTTGGATATAGTTTATCAATTTCTTTTGGTGTATCTATTTTAACACTTTTTGCTTCTGCCTTAATAACTAATGGACCTCCTTGTAAATACTCTACAAAGATTTCATATGTACCATTTTTCTTTGTAATCTTACCAACATCTTTACCATGAATTTTTGCACTGATATTTGTAATAACATAACCAGTCTTTGGAGTAATAACAGTTCTATAATTCATCCAAGCATCATCAGTTGTATTAGATGACTCAACATTGCTTAAATTATAATTTACATGCCAACCTACACGAGCAGTAGAAAATTCTGTAGCTTTTTCTCTTGTTGCACTGGCAAAAATATTAATGTCACCATCTACATTATCAAGGTCAACAGTATAAGAACCATCTGAGTTCTTAGCAACTTCTTTTTCCTTATTATTTACAGTAACTACAACATAGTCAATTTCATAAGGTGAGTTCGGTTTAATAACTGTATTATAATGGTTGCCTACTGTTGTTTCATTATTAGAAGAAGTTGCACCCTTTAAATAGTAATATACATTATGATTTTCTGATGGTTGTGTTGTAACATCCGGAATTGACTTTCCGACAGTAAAGTTGTAATGAATTTCATTACTCTTGATTAGTGAATACACAGTATCCATATCAATTTTTAATTCATTGTATGCATCAATTAAAGTATAAGCTTTGCCATTACCAACAACATATAGACCTAAATCATAGGGACTTTGTTGTGCAAAACAATCAAACACATAGTCACCCATTGTAACATTATAATCTAAGAATTGATAATACTGAGTTACATTATAATACAAATTGTAATTGCCAACCTTGCCTAAGTTAGCAACAGTAAAATTAGTTTTTGGAGAAAGGTTTTGTATTTCTTTTGGTGTGTCAACTATCACAGGTTCTGCCTCAGCAGTAATAGTTAGTTTGCCGGTTACTTGTTCAATATTTATTGTGTAGATACCATTTTCGCTTGTAATAGCACCAACATCTTTACCGTCTATTGTAGCAGTAACCTTAGTAATAGCATAACCTAACTTTGGAGTAATTGTTGTTCTGTAACTTAACCAAGCATCATTAGTTGTGTTTGAAGAATCAACATTCTTTAGATTATATACTACTTCCCAACCCATTCTAACAGTAGTTGGTTCTGTATTGTTTTTAGTTTCTGCAACATTTTGTGATTTATCACTGTTTGATGGTGTACTGTTATCCACTGCAAAAACAGTTGAAAAAGAAATCATCAAAAGTGCTAAACACAGTGAAGTAATTGATAATAATTTTTTCATAGTTCTACCTCCTATATTTTAGTCCCTAAAACAGGTAACATATTTATAAATATATTATACACTATCTCAATTCTAAAATATAGGGTAAAATTAACTAAAATTTGGTACTTTTTTTGTCAGCCCCTCTAATTTATCTGAACACTTTTATGCAATATGCTAAATTACCATAAACAAATTTGCACAATATAGCCTACAAAAAACACCTAGCAAAATTGCTAGGTGTTTAGTTCGGTATTAACTATCTTTTTAATATTAACTTACTTTACTGTTACTACTCTATACTGAGTTGTACTTCTGCCCATATCATCGGAAACAGTATAAATAATTAGGTAATCCCCTGCTTTATCGGTATTTACCTTACCATCAACCTTAATATTACTTTTATCAATACTGCTACCACTTGTATCCTTTGCAGAAACATTCTTCATTGAGTCAAAGTATTCACCTAGCTCAACTGTAACATTATCAGCACCTATAAATGTCGGTGCTTTACTGTAATAAGGATTGTCCTTATCATTATCTGTAGGGTCCCAATAAACTGTTTTGTTTTCGTTAATCTTCATTGAATTAGGTGTGCCTAACGGACCATCTTTGTCACTTTCATAAACTCTGACAGTTGTACCAAAGTCACAGTTCTCATAAATCCACTTAGCATCGGCTACTGCAAGACGAACACAACCCATAGAAATACTTGTGCCAAGACCGTTATAGTCCTGAACTTCTACAGTTTCAGGTTGATTCATCTTTTCATATGGAACTGAATGGAACAGAATATCGTTATTAAAACCTGTTACATACTGACCGTAAACATCACCGAAAAGTGGATGCCATCTATTCTTTACAAAAATAGAGAATGTACCCTTTGGTGTATTATCACCATCACCACAAGAACAAATCATTGCCCTTACAGGAACTGTGTATTTACCGTCTTTATCGTAAGTATAGACAGTAACACAGTTTTTCTTTCTATTAACATCAATAGAATATGGATTTCTGCCACTACCGTCATTTTTATTTTTCTTTAAAGTTACTTCATTAGCAGTAAAAGCTGTGGAATAGCCCTTAGAAACTTCTGTAGGGTTGCTTGTAACCTGAACATCACAGGTTGAACTGTAATATCCGGCAGTTGCAGTAATCTTTACCTTGCCTTTTTTCAGACCGATTACTGTACCGCCTTGGTCAACAAAAGCTGTATTCTTATCGCTACTTGTCCATTTAATAGCCTTTGAGGCATTTTCATCATTGGACTTTATCTTAATTGTTTTTCGTTCATTAGATTTTACCTTGATAGACTTTGTTTCTATGCTAAAGACACAAGTACCATAATCCTGATTAGCAGTCTGTACTACATCAGCTTGGTTTCTGCCAAACCAACTGTCACCATAAAAAACATACAAAGCTCCACCAACAGATAGAGAAATCAGAAGAACAAAGAACACAACAAGAACGATAACTCCACCGTATCTGCCAAAATTATTCTTTACATATTTCTTCATAAAACTCTCCTTTATACTTATATCTATTATAATACAATAAAGTTACGGTTTTGTAAACCAATTTCAGTATTTTGTAATTATTTCATTTTGTGATATAATAAAATCATAACAATGGGAAGGAAATGAAACGATGGCACATCCACTAGGACATTTTAAGACAATAACAAAGCACAGACACAAGGTAATAAGAAATTGTTTTAAGGCAGGACTCTTTTGGCAAGGGCTAAGGCATGACCTATCAAAGTACAGTCCAACAGAGTTTATTCCCGGTGCAAAATTTTACTTAGGTACTAGAAGTCCTAACGAAAAAGAAAGGGAAGTTTATGGCTACTCAATGGCTTGGATGCACCACAAAGGCAGAAACAAGCATCATTATGAATATTGGACAGATATAAACTTAAAGACAAAAAAGGTTGAACCGGTAGAAATGCCAAAGAGATATTTAGCAGAAATGTTCTGTGACAGAGTTGCAGCCAGTAAAACATATAACGGCAAAAACTATACAAACCACCACCCTCTGGATTATTTCTTAAAAGGTCAAGCTAGGTACCATATGCACCCTCAGACTGCAAAGGACTTAGAAATAATGCTAAGACTACTTGCCGATAAAGGTGAAGATGAGGCTTTTGCCTATGTGAAAAGGATGGTTAAAAATGATAAATAAACTTTTCTTAGAAATGACAAGTTACTTTAAAGGTGACCAAAAGCGAATTAACCACTTTATTAAGGTTCATTCATTTGCAAAATTAATAGGTGAAGAAGAAAACCTAGACAAAGAAACTATGTTTATTCTTGAAGCATCAGCATTAACCCACGATATTGGCATCAAAAAAGGTGAGGAGCTTTATTCAAGAAATGACGGCAAAATTCAAGAAAAGCTAGGTCCTGATGAAGCAGAAAAAATGCTGAGAAAGCTTAACTTTACAGACAATGTAATTGATAGGGTAAAGTTCCTTATTGCTCATCACCATACATACAGTAACATTGATAGTATGGACTATCAAATACTTGTTGAGTCAGATTTTTTGGTAAATATTTGTGAGGATAATTTAAGCAAAGACTCAGCAATGAAAATTAAGGAAAAAATCTTTAAAACCCAAACCGGTAAAAAGCTACTTGAAAACTTATTTATATAGGAAAATCACCTACCCAAAGGGATAGGTGATTTTCTTTTGAAAGATTCAAATATTTATGTGCAAATAAAATTAACACCAATGTAAAAACTACTTTTCATCATATATAACTTTCACCTTGCCGTAAGGTGTATTCATTACATATTTTCTTCTGTATTTCGGTTTAGCCTTTATCATCTTGTACATTGCTCTACCGGCATATCCGAAAAATATAAATAAACATAAATTTAAAATCATTGTAATCCCCCTAAAAATGTACCTCTTTAAGACAAATATATAATAACATATTAACTGTCCCATAATTGGGACTTATCTTTTGTTTTAGGGGATTTTTTGAAAAAAATATGAAAGATTACTTATGATTATAAAGATTATTTACATCAGCAAGTTTCTTAGCATATTCATCAGCTACAAATTGTGGTGAAATAATCTTTACACTATCCCCAAAGCCAAATAGCCAACCAAAGAACTGTGGGCTTAAATCCACCTTAGTAGTTACAAAGAAACTTTCCTCATCAGCCTTCGAGATAAAAACATTCTTGCCAAATCTATCCATAACAACACCGATAAGGTCATTTCTAAACAGTAGTTTAACCTCTACTTCATCACCACCGAACATACCAAAAACCTTTTTTGCATATGTAGCAGGATCACACTTTCTCTCTATACCTTTACTATCAATTTTTTCATCAAAGACTTCTATTTGTGCCATCTTGTCAACACGATAATGCTTTATCTTTTTATCCTTACTGTCATAACCGATTAGATAATAATTTTCATCATCAATAGCTAAAAACAATGGTGAAATCTTGTACAGTTTATCTTTCTTCCTTAGAAGTGCCTTTGACTTTGTATTAAAGTCAACTACCCAATGGTAATAATTAAAAGTAATTTTTTTACCTTCATTAATAGCCTTGTAGATATTGTCTGTATTGTGGTAAATTTTCT
Source organism: Ruminococcoides intestinihominis (assembly GCF_040096285.1). Taxonomy (NCBI): domain Bacteria; kingdom Bacillati; phylum Bacillota; class Clostridia; order Eubacteriales; family Oscillospiraceae; genus Ruminococcoides; species Ruminococcoides intestinihominis. The sequence continues at coordinate 73,344 of NZ_JBBMEY010000003.1, forward strand.
CATTCATAGACTTTACACGATTAGCTACAACAACCTGTCTTTGAAGTTCTTTACCCTCATATTCGGAAGTCAGACTTTCTAACTTTTTAATTAGCTGAACACTTTTCTTCTCAGTAATATATTTACTGCTTTGGATAGAATCCACAAGTAGCTTTAATTCAGGCAATTCAAAGGTTCTGCCAAGTAGTTTATAGGAAACATCCTTGCTTTTATACTTATTAATATCAATGCCAAATTCTTGCAAAGTCTTTATATCCCTATAAACTGTCTTTCTCTCTACCTCAATATCATTTTTCTCTAAATAATCAATAATTTCATAAACATTCATACCATGGTCTTCATCTGTTTTTTCATAAAACATCTTAAGAAGATACAGTAGCTTTTGCCTATGATTTTCACTTCTTGCCATAGAAACATCCCCTTATGCAAACATCTGTGAAATAGCAACAATAGTTGGCATTGTTACAATAGATGCAAGTGTTGTAGCAGAAACCAAGCTAACAGAAAGTGGTACATCTCTGTCATACTTTGTAGCAAACATTGTAGTTGTAGCTGCTGATGGTGCTGAAGTTGCAATAACTGTTGCCACAAGCATATTGCCCCTTACACCAAAGAGATAAAGCAAGAATAAGGAAACTAAAGGTATTGCCACTAACCTTATACCTATACAGAGATAACTGTACTTATCGGTAAACATACTTTTTAGTGAAGTATTGGCAAGTTGACAACCAATGATAATCATAGGTATAGGAGTGTTTAACGCACCTAAATAATCAATAGGTGAATAAAGAATAGTTGGCAACTGAATATGGAAAACCCAAAGTAAAATTGCAATAACAACACCTACAATACCGGGATTGGTAATCAGCTTTTTAAGGCTAAGTTCCTTTTTGTCACCACTCATTGCAACAAGCCCATAGGTCCAAATAAATATGTTAAATACTGCAACATAAATTGCACCGTAAAACACACCGTCATTTCCTAAAATTGCCTTTTGAAGTGGCAAACTCATAAACCCACAGTTAGAAAAAATACTGCCAACCCTAAGGACAACCTTCTTTGCTTCATCTTTGTTCCTAAAAATAAGAGTACAAATCACTATACTGCCAATATGAATTATTGCAACGGACAAAATCATAACAAGCATATTAACCAACTTATCGCTTGTAAATTCGCAATTTTGGAATGACACAATAATAACACAAGGTGTTGCCACATAAAGGGCAAGATTTGTTAAACTTTTTATAGCTTTGTCACTTATCAGCGTAGCTTTTTTGCATACAAATCCAACACCGATAAGTATAAACAAAACCACTACTTGCTGACCTACAGTTAAGAAATTGCTTATCATTTCATACCCTCCAATGATGCAAAAAACATATCATAGGCATCGTCCCATCCGTCAATAGAACAAACACCACCACCATTTACGGAACGCATCTTAGAGTCATTCATTTCCTGACCGTAAGCAAAAAGTTCACCAAGATAAATTTCATATCCAAGGCTAATACAAGTGTCACAAAAACACTTCATAGGGTCCTCTGAATTTCTGGTTTCCAGCAGCCTATTTCTTAAGTTTTCATCCTTACTTGCATCTTCAAGTAACCGTTGTAGCTTTTCTTCCACTACTTCATCTCCTATATAATATCACATTCACTGTCCCAAATATGGGACTTATCTTTTACATTTCACTACTATTATATAATTTTTACAATAGATTTGCAATTTTTCGTTAAAGCCGCCTAAATTTCACCTTAAATTTGTTGCAGTATGAATAATAAATGAAAGATTTTTGTTGATAACTACTGAAATCGACAAAATCTTTTGTAACAATTGTGCAAACGAATATTTTACAAAACAACATATCTGTACAGATTTCCGAATTTTGCCACAATAAATTGACTTAACATTGTAAAAATCTTATAATTTTAACATAAGGCATATTACTGCCGTATATATTGAAAGAAGGTTTTTCATAATGGCAACAAAAAAGACTACAGCCTCTAAGGCAGTAAAGGCTACTACAACTACTGCAAAGGCTGACGCAAAAACAGAAAAGGTAGCTACAGTTGCTACTAAGGCTACTGAAAAGGTAACTGCTCCTGTTAAGGCAGAAGCTACTAAGAAAGTAGAAACAAAGACAGTTGAAACTAAGGTTGCACCAAAGGCTACAACTGCAGAAGTTAAGGCTGAACCTAAGAAAGCTGAAAAGGTAGAAGAAAAGAAAGTAGAAAAGGTTGCAGAAAAAGCACCTGCAAAGAAAACTACTGCTAAAAAGACTACTACAAAGAAAACAGCTACTAAGAAAACTACAACTAAGACACCTACAAAGAAGATTACAGAAAAGACTCCTTCAAAGAGAGTTCCTTCAGCTAAGAAGGCAGAAACTCCTGCTAAGGTAGAAACTGCTGTAAAGGTATTTGTTGAATATAACGGTGCTAAAGTTGCTCTTGAAGATGTTATCAACAATGTTAAAATTGTTAATGGTAAAGACGCAAAGGAAATCACTGTATATCTAAAGCCTGAGGATCAGAAAGCATATTTTGTTGCCGATGGCGAAGCAAAAGAAATGGATGTTTTCTTCTGCTAATTTCATATAGCTATTTACTTAAACCACTTGTATTTATGCAAGTGGTTTTTCTTTTGTTTTTAACATAATTTTTCATTGACAAGATTGTTTTATAAGGTGTACAATAATAATAGCCCTATTGGGCAAATTTTTATGTAATTGAGGTGAAATCGTGGACGCTGGAGGTAGTTTAGGCTCGGTTCCCGGGAAAAGCACAAAGATGTTCTGTGGACTTCTAGGGTTCATAGATTTCTTTTAGATTTTTTCGGGGAAAGATTCTTTACTTTGACTAAAATTTAAATAAGAAAGGAGTTTTCCCCATGGAAACAACAAGTACTGTTACTTTGCAAGATACTATTGAAACTCTGCTAAAGAGCAAGAAGTATGCAACATTGCGTGACATACTTACAACAATGAATCCTGTGGATATTGCCGCAATTTTTGAAGAACTTCAAGATGAGAAAATGCCACTTCTCTACAGACTATTGCCAAAAGATATTGCTGCCGATACTTTCGTAGAAATGGATGACGAAACCCAAAAGTTTCTTATTCATTCACTAAGTGATACTGAGCTTAAAGAAGTTTTGGACGATATGTTCCTTGATGATATGGTTGATATGATTGAAGAAATGCCTGCTAATGTAGTTAAGCGTATTCTTCGTCAAAGTTCTCCGGAAGAAAGAAAACAAATTAATATGTTGCTGAAATTTCCAGAGGATTCAGCCGGTTCAATTATGACAACTGAGCTTGTTATTTTGCGACCTAGTATGACTGCCGAAGAGGCAATCAAAAGAATCAGAAGAACAGGTGTTGATAAAGAAACTATCTACACTTGTTATGTTGCCGATAATCTAAGTAAACTTATCGGTATTATCACTATTAAAGATTTGCTACTTGCTGATGATGATACAAAGGTTTCTGAACTTATGGACACCAATGTTATCTCTGTTATGACACTAACCGACCAGGAAGAAGTAGCAAGTATTATTAAGAAATATGACTTCCTAGCAGTACCGGTAGTTGATAAAGAAAATCGTCTTGTTGGTATTATCACAGTTGATGATGCCGTTGATGTTATGCAAGAAGAGGCTACCGAGGATATTCAGAAAATGGCTGCTATCACACCTAATACCGATACACCATACCTAAAGATAGGTATTTTCGAAACATGGAAAAGCCGTATTCCTTGGCTACTGTTACTGATGATTTCTGCCACATTTACAGGTATGATTATCAGTTCATTCGAAGACGCTTTGGCTTCTTCTGTTGTACTGACTGCATTTATTCCAATGCTTATGGATACAGGTGGTAACTCAGGTAGTCAGTCCTCAGTTACAATTATTCGTGCATTGTCACTACATGAAATACAGTTTAAAGACCTTGTAAAAGTCATATGGAAAGAAGTTAGAGTTGCCCTAATGTGTGGTGTTGCTCTTTCCCTTGCTGCTTTTGCAAAGGTAATACTGGTTGACAGAATTCTCCTAGGCAACCCTGATGTTACTGTTTATGTTGCATTGGTAGTTTGTTTAACTCTTGCAATTACTGTTGTTGTAGCCAAAATCATAGGTTGTTGTTTGCCTATGTTTGCTTACAAGTTAGGATTTGACCCTGCTGTTATGGCATCACCGTTTATCACAACAATTGTTGACGCAGTGAGCCTTGTTGTTTATTTCTTAATTGCAACAAGTATTTTACACTTATAATTTAACCATTAAATCACCTTTCATTTTTACAATAGACTTCAACATTTTATTGTATTTTGAAAGGTGTTTTTTATTTTCCTCATTAATAAAAGTAACCCTTTACCGAGTGGCAAAGGGTTTTCCTTTTAAATATTCTTTTTACAAAAATCTTTCATACAACACTGTTCACACTTAGGCTTTCTTGCGTCACAAGTTTTTCTGCCGTGAAGTACAATTCTGTGGCAAAAGTCATTACTTTCTTCCGGAGGAAGTAAATCTCTAAGTATAAACTCTATTTTCTTTGGGTCTTTCTCATTATGCAAACCTAATCTTCTTGTAATACGGATACAGTGAGTATCAACAACTACTGCCGGTTTACCGAAAATATCACCCATTACAAGGTTAGCAGTTTTTCTGCCTATACCGGGAAGTTTGATTAGTTCTTCCAATGTATCAGGCACAACACCGTTGTACTGTTCTGTTAAGGCTTTACCCATTGCAACAAGGGACTTAGCCTTAGTCTTATACAGTCCACAGGACTTTATTAATTCTTCAACATCCTCTACATTTGCATTGGCAAAATCCTCAGCACATTTATACTTTTCAAATAGGGCAGGTGTTACCATATTTACTCTTGCATCGGTACATTGTGCTGCAAGTCTTGTGGCAACTAATAGTTGCAGTGGGTCTTTATATGTCAGCGAGCAGATTGCATCAGGAAATTCTTTTTTCAGTGCATCTACTGCAAGAAGTGCAATTTCTTTCTTAGTCATAGCTTTTCCTCATTAATAAAATATTTACTTCATTATATCACAGTAAATTTTCATTGCAAATATTTATTTACTATGTTAAAATCCACTTAGGTGATAATATGTTTAAAAACTACATTTTTGATTTATACGGAACACTAATCGACATTAACACAGATGAGTGGAGTGACGATTTGTGGGAAAAGATGGCACTATTTTACAGTTATAAAGGTGCTAAATACACAGGCAAAGAATTTCACAAAGAATATAATCGTCTTTGTAAGGAAGAAAAGGCAAGAATCAAGGCTGTTCATCCTGAATACAAAAATAATGTTGACATTAAGATTGAAAAGGTTTTCAAGGAACTTTTCAACCTAAAAAATGTTGAAGTAACTGATGAAGAAGTACTGAATGTATGTGCAATCTTCCGTTGCTACTCAACAAAATATGTTAAGCTGTATGACGGTGTAATTGATTTACTGGACACACTAAAGGCTAAAGGCAAAAAGATTTTCTTGCTATCAAATGCACAAAGAAGTTTCACTATGAATGAAATGAATATGCTGGGACTAACACCATATTTTGATGGTATTTTTATCAGTTCAGACAGAGAAGTAAGTAAGCCTAATCCTTGTTTCTACAACGGTCTAATCGAAGAATACGGACTTGACAAAAAGGAATGTGTAATGATTGGTAATGACTACAAGGCTGACATTAACGGCAGTAAAAGAGCAGGTATTAAGAGCCTATACATTCATCAATCAATCAGTCCTGAAATTAAAGGAAAAGTAAATACACCATACCAGATTATGGACGGTAATGTTTACAAAATTAAGGAACTAATCGTAAAATAGCAGATAGTAACAAAGCCTTATCCACAAGGATAAGGCTTTTAAAAATTATAATAATATTCTTTTTTCAAAGTATTCATTGCACTTAGGACAATGGACTTTGTGTTTACCACGCTGATACTTTACTCTAAGTTGAGCTTTACAGTAAGGGCATTTTACATATCTATGGGTTTTACGGTCATGCCACATTCTCTTTAGAAGATTAAATTTCTTACTGATGCCACTTGTAATTGAAAGGAATTTACGGTTTTCGTACATTCTTTTCTGAATATTTTTTGACAAACTTCTATACACTATTAGCACAATTACAAGTATATCTAAGATACCGATAACCCAAAATCTTGTAAACATCCAAATAATTTGAAGTACAAGCCAAAAAATCAGCAAAGCCATATTTAGCTTATCGTGACCATATCTGCCGTTCATAAATTGAGCTATTTTGTAAAAAAAGTTTCTCATTATACTCTTCCTTTGATTTTTATTTTCACATTATATCACATAGAAAATAATTATTCAAATCATTACTACTTGACAATTATATACATTTAAATGATAATTATATTACAGAAAGGTGATTATATTATGAAAAAAATTATCTCACTCTCACTTTTAATAATAATTTCTCTAGCCATATTTACCGGTTGTAAGGATACAAAAACATATAATGTTTTAATCAAGGACAACAACTCACCTTATAGCAATTTTGAAGATAACAAGGCAAAGGGCTTAGAGGTTGACTTATTAGATGCTATTAGTAAGGAAGAAAATTTCACTATTAACTATGTAAATGATTCAGAAAAGGATGATTACATTTCTGCAAGTAGTGAATTAATAAATGAGAACGGTAATTACGATTCAACAGACAGTTACTATCAAAAGGGTATTATCTTTACTACTAAAGATGACAGCAATATTAATTCTTACGAACAGTTACTTCATCAGAAAATCGGTGTTATAAAGGACAGTTACGGTGAGGATTTTGCAAACCAAATTGCACCACAGTACAACCTAACAGTTAAGGAATACACTACAGAAAAGGAAATGTATCTTGATTGCAAAAATAACAAAATTGCAGGTTTCTTTGATGATACATTAAGTGTTAAATCAGCTATTAAAAAAGGTGAAAAATTCAAAACCTTTGAAAATGAAGAAAAGACCGACTCACTTTCACTAATGGTTAATAAAGGTGAAGAAAAAGAATTTGTAAAAGCCTTTAACTCAGGTCTAAAGAAGATTATGAGTAACGGTAAATATGAAAAGATAGTTAATAAATATAAATAAACTTATCTACCATAACACAAAAGGCCGACAGTTAAGCTACTGTCGGTCTTTTTTTTAATTTTGGAAAATGAAGTTTTGAGAATTTATAAATAGCTTACTTTAGTTAGCAACTTCTGCAAGTTTCTTCGTGATACGAGCCTCTACTTCTAAATAATATGCTGCATCAGCTACAGATAAATCGTCTGTTTTTTCATCTTTAAAACTTTGCATTTTTTCAGCATATTCTTTTGTATATTTAGCATAATCAGTTGCCATTGATACAATATCAGTAGAGTTATTGTACTTCTTCATAAAGTCAACGTAGTCGTTGAAGAAATCTTCATATGTATCCATAATTTTCTTAAATTCCGGTGATATATTGTCAGATGAAGAAGTTGACTTTTTACTTGACTTTTTCTTAGAACTCTTTGTTGTTTTCTCTGCAGTTGTTTCTTGTTCAGGAGCATTTATAATAATATCCATTGTTTCTTCATCATCTTGATAATACACTGATAAATCATATCCTTTTTTATCCTTAGCAGTGTACATACCATCTACACTGGAATAATCCACATCAAAGCCTTTTTTCTTACAATCATTTACGTAACTTTTGAAATCATCAACAGACACCTCAGAAATAGTAGCTTGATAGCTATCCTCACTATCTATTGAAATTTTTCCTTTTGTTGACTTTGGTTTTGGTGCTAAACTACCAATACCGGATGTTGCCCAAGTTATTGTAGTATATTCCTCACTGTCACTTCCACAACCTGTAAACACCACACCTGATGTTCCCACAACCAATAGAGCCATAACCGTACATAAAATTTTCTTAACAGGGTTTTTCATATTAATTCCTCCTTATTTGAATTCCCTGTCTATATAGTAAATTATTATTATAGCTATTTGTTATGCTACTAGCATACAACCAATGTAAAAAAATAGGGTATAATATTATACAATTTAACATATTATTATACTTTGTCCAACAATAAAGTAAGGTTAGGGATTATCACCATAAGGGCTACACCAATAATTTTTAGAATAGTTTTCTTGCTTTGCTGAGTGCCTTTACCTAAAAATCTGCTAACATTTCCAACATCAAAGAAACATATGTATGGCACTAAAGACCAAGCAACAAAACCATTTATCAAACTCTCAACATCACCATTGATAAAAGTTACATCAATAGCACAATATAGTAAAATAAAATAAAGTACATATCCAATTATAGCAATAACCTTATGTGAAGTTTTGTTACTGCGAAAACCGGGTAGATTAAGCAAGAATTTATCGGCAAATGACAACTTTTCATTACCGTTACCCTGTAATGCAAGTTCCATTTGATACACATTGGAATATCTGTCCTCTTCCTTGATTTGGGTTGCTTTCTTAACTATTGACGCATATTTACCACTACACAATTTTTCATTAGGCATTTTACCTGTTAGCATAAAGTTAAGCAATACACCCATAGCATAAATATCTGCACCAAAACCGGTTTGGGTAAATCCAAATTGTTCGGGAGAAGCATAACCTGCTGTACCCATTACTGTAGTATCTCTGGAGGCACTTTGCTTTCTTTCTCGTGAAATATTAAAGTCAATCAGCTTAATGTTTCCCTCGTAATCTACCATAACATTGTTTGGTGTAATATCCCTATGGATAATGTTTCTGTTGTGCAAACTTTCTACACCACTACAAAGTTGCACCATCCACTTTTCAGCAATTTTAGGGTCAACTCCCATTTTGTTATAAACAATTTTATCCAAGTTATTGCCAAATACAAATTCACATAGGCAATTACAGTTTATACCGTCATCCATAACATCATATATTTCCATCAAGTTAGGGTGTTTAATTTTCATTATATCCTTCAAAACAGGAAGGTTCTGTCTTGGCAAAATTTTCAGAATCATTTGTCTTTGTAAGTAATCATTATACACAACAACAGTGTTCTTATTTATCTGACCAATCTCTCTAAATTGCCAAAGAAGTAATTTACTTTTATCCATTACATACCCCTTGATAATTTGCTAAAAATATTATAACATATAAAATATAGATATAAAAGAGGTTTACTATGAACAAGAAAACAGATGATCTTTTTAAAATCTTAGAAAACGGTGAAAATATAGGGGAGTATTTCTCTGAAAATATTGAAGAAATTTATCCCGATAGCATACCGGAAATTTTGGCTTATTTTCTGAAAGAAAAAGGCTTAACAAAAAGCCAAGTCCTAGACAATAGCCTTATTGAAAAGCACTATGGCTACCAGATTTTTTCCGGTACAAAAAAGCCCAGTAGAGATAAAGTTATTATGCTATGCTTTGGTATGGGACTTAACCTTAGGGAAACTCAGTCTTTCCTAAAGAAATGTACATATAGTGAACTTTATCCAAGGAATAGGCGAGATGCTGTTGTAATCTTTTGTTTGCAACACGATTGCTCTATTATGGAAACCAATGATATACTTTACGAATACAGTTTACCTGTTTTTATGTAAAAAAATCTGCACCTCATTTGAAGTGCAGATTTTTTCGTTATTTACAGTTTTTTCTGTATATATAAATGTGTTTTACCACTATTCATACCTTATTTAATGCCATACATTCTTTTGGCATTTTCTGTTGTAATGTTGATTAGCTCTTGTGTGTCCATATTTTTGATTTCAGCAATCTTTTCAGCAATATAGCCGATATACGAACTGTCGTTTCTTTTTCCTCTATAAGGCACAGGAGCTAAGTAAGGAGCATCTGTCTCAAGTAGTAGTCTGTCAACCGGTACTGCCTTTGCTACTTCTACCGGCACTCTGGCATTCTTAAAAGTAACAACACCACCAAGAGAAATGTACATACCCAGCTTTAGGACTTCCTTTAACATTTCTGTACTGCCACTATAACAGTGCAAAAGTCCCTTTGGCTTATACTTTTTCAGTAACTCCATACTGTCGCCATGAGCCTCTCTGTCGTGAAAGACTACCGGCATATTAAGGTCATTGGCAAGTTTAAGCTGAGATTTTACAACCTCTATCTGCTTATCCTTTGGAATATCCCAATGATAATCAAGTCCGATTTCACCAATGGCAACTATCTTCTTATTTTCAGATATTTCTGCCACTTTGTCAAGATAATTTTCTTGTAAATTTTCTAAACATTCAGGATGAATACCAACTGTACCATACACAAAGTTGTATTTACTGCAAAGGTCAAGTACAGTTTTTACATTTTCAAGGTCTGTACCGTTAGTTACAACACCACAAACACCTTTACCGGGTAAACTTTCCACAAGACTATATCTATCTTCATCAAACCATTCGTCATCATAGTGACAATGACCGTCAAAAATATTGTTATACATATATTCTCCACTATTAGAGGTTAGAAGAACTAACCTCTAATACTTTAAGTAAAATTAAGAAATTTTGTTACCTGCAGGAATTTCATTATCTAGGAAGATAACCTTTACATCATCACCGGTACTTGCAGCAAGAATCATACCGTTGCTTTCAACGCCACAAAGTTTTGCAGGTTTTAGGTTAGCAACAAGAACAATCTTCTTGCCAACAAGTTCATCAGGCTTATAATAAGGAGAAATACCTGAGGCAACTGTTCTGTCCTTTTCACCGTCAAATACTGTTAGTTTTAATAACTTCTTAGACTTCTTAATAGGTTCACAAGCCTTGATTTCACCAACACGAAGTTCTACCTTTGCAAAATCATCAATACCGATTTGTGCAAGGCCTTCAATCTTTGGTGCAGTTTTCTTTTCGTTCTTCTTTGCTTCTTCTTGCTTTGCGTGAATTTCAGCAAGTAACTTTTCAGAATCAAGTCTGTTAAATAGAGGAACTGCCTTGTTAACCTTTACACCCGGCTTTAATGTGCCAAATGAATCAAGTGTATCGTAATCCTTATTGTCACAATTTAGCTGTTCCATAATCTTGTCTGATGTTTCAGGCATAAATGGTGAAAGTAAAATTGCAATATATCTGATACCTTCAAGTAGGTTGTAAAGTACTGTACCAAGTCTTGCTTTCTTTTCTTCATCCTTAGCTAATGCCCAAGGCATTGTTTCGTCAATGTACTTGTTGCATCTCTTTGCTAAAGCTACAATAGTTTCTAGTGCATCAGCAACTCTATATGTTGTTAGTAGTTCATCAACCTTTTTAACTGTATCAGTACAAGCAGTCTTGATTTCAAAGTCAAGAACTTCTTCAGCAGTTGGTTCTTGAATAACACCGTCAAAATACTTGTTGTTCATAGCAATAGTACGGTTAACTAAGTTACCGATTGTATTAGCTAGGTCAGAGTTATATCTTTCAAAGATTGTTTCATATGTGATAGAACCATCGGATGCATAAGGCATTTCTGATAGTAGGTAATATCTAACTGCATCAACACCGATTAGCTTTACAAGGTCATCAGCATAAATAACATTACCTCTTGATTTACTCATTTTGTCCTGACCGAATAGTAGCCATGGATGAGCAAATACCTGTTTAGGTAGTGGTTCACCGAGAGCCATTAGCATAATTGGCCAATAGATTGTGTGGAATCTTAGAATATCCTTACCGATAATATGAACATCAGCAGGCCAGTACTTTCTGTACTTGTCGCTATTTTCGCCACAATCATAACCTAAAGCAGTGATATAGTTTGATAGTGCATCAATCCATACATAAATAACATGCTTAGGGTCAAAGTCAACAGGAATACCCCACTTAAATGATGTACGGCTAACACATAAATCCTGAATACCCGGTTTAATAAAGTTATTAACCATTTCCTTTTTACGGCTTTCAGGATAAATGAAGTTAGGATGTTCTTCAATAAAGTCCTCTAGTTGTTTCTGATACTTAGATAGCTTTAGGAAATATGCTTCTTCCTTAGCAGGTTTTACTTCTCTGCCACAGTCAGGACACTTACCGTCAACTAACTGGCTTTCTGTCCAGAAACTTTCGCAAGGTGTACAGTAAAGACCTTCATATTCGCCCTTATAAATATCACCTTGGTCATATAATTTCTTAAATATCTTTTGAACTGTCTTTTCGTGATGTTCGTCAGTTGTTCTAATAAAGTGATCGTAAGTTGTATTTAATAGATCACAAATTTCTTTAATTTCTCCGGCAACCTTATCAACATATTCCTTAGGAGTTACTCCGGCTGCCTCAGCATATTCTTCAATCTTCTGACCATGTTCGTCAGTACCTGTACAGAAGAATACATCGTAGCCCTGCATTCGCTTATATCTTGCAATAGCATCTGTCATAACAATTTCGTAACTGTTACCTATATGTGGTTTTCTTGAAGTGTAAGCGATAGCAGTTGTAATATAAAATTTCTCTTTATCGCACTTTTTACACATAATACTCACTCCTTGTCCCATAATATCATTATTAATTGTGTAGTAACACTTATATTTCATTATAACAAAGTGAAGATAAAAATGCAATTAATATGTATTAATTTATATTAATTCTCATATAATATATTAGTATTTTAAATTTATTCTTTAATTCTCTTCTAAATTTCACTCAAATTTTAAAAATTAAAAAACTTAAACAACAAGAAATTATCTACTCAAAAGTCATTTTAAACTTATTTAAACACCAATTTTACGATAATTTTAAAAGTTTTTTATATTTTTTATATATAGCCCTTGACAAGTATATATAGATTTGATATACTGTATTTACGCCAAAAGGAATTGGCGTGTTTTTATGAATATCGCAGGGTAGAGCAGTTTGGTAGCTCGTCGGGCTCATAACCCGGAGGTCGCTGGTTCAAATCCGGTCCCTGCATCCAACAAAGCACTAGTTTCTCAACTAGTGCTTTTTCTTTTTTCTCTATTTCATTATAATATAAAAATAAAACCTAAGCGTATAAGATAATACACTTAGGTTTTATTATTTTTGTTAATACACAATTTAATTCTAATACATTCTCTACAATTAGCGTCAGGATTAAATTCCAATACCTCACAAACTACTATATTATTTTTATTAATTCTTTCCGTTACTTGTCGAGAGTAGTATCTAGGAATATATCCTAGTTTAACACCCTCTACATTATAAATTTCAACCGCATATTCATCCTTAGAATTTTCTGGTTCTAATTTTAAAATAAGTTTATCACCATTATGAATATTAACATTACTAAAATCACAAATATTATTTTCACAAGGTAAATAATGACTTATTCCTGCTATATAAAAATACCTTAATACTATTTCTTCTTCATCAAAAATAGGATCGATAAATTCAAAAGTATCAATCGGCAATCTAGCACCACTATTTTTCAAAAGCAAATATTCATCATATTCATTCATATTGTATTTTTGTAAGATTTTCTCAATCCCACGTCTTTTCTTATCAGGTAATCTGCTACTAAACACAGGAAATAACTTTGTGCTTTTATATTTTTTATTAAAATCCTTAAATGCCTCAATTCCGGAAAAACCATTTTTTCTTGCCTCATCTATATCTTCGGCATAGGCAAATTCGAATCCACCATTTTTCGACAAAATACCAACTACATACTGTCTTCTTGATTCTGGTTGTTTCCAAATTAAAAATAAATAATCTTTACCATTTTTTCTAGACATCTATTTCACCTCTCTTTTCAAACAACACTTTTATTATCTTAACTCTTTCTAGAAGAAATTTCAAAATAAGTTTTTTACGTTTAGCTGATAATAAGTTATTCGGATACCTATTTAATATCCTATTAATATTATCTTCTGTCATTTGTTTCGCAATATTAGTTACAATATCTCCACAATAAATTCTATATGTATCTTTTCTAAAAAGATATTTTAACACTTCTGTAAACATAGGTTCTTTCTTTTTAGATTTATCAACTCTTATTCGTGATTTTGATTTTGTTGTAACTAAAGCTTTAAATCGACGCACATCTTTAAATATATTATCTATATCAGACTCTTTAATATAACAACACAACGATGAACCATTATCATATAAAGGTGAAAATTTATATCCATAATCAGCAGATTTAAGTATTGCCCAATTACTATGGTGCCTATCCGTATTGCCTATTAACGCATCAAAAATAATCATTTGAATAAATTCTCTTTCACATTCGAGATCTTTGGCAATCGGAAAAATCATTTCTAATGAATAATAAATACCATTACGAAGGTCAACCATTTTGTCTATATCATAATCTTCATATATTTCGCTAATGAAAGCTATACCTTCTCTTAACTCTTCATTCTCCTTATTTATACAGTAACTCATCGATCCATATCTATCTTCGTATTTACCAATATCAATTTTAGCACAAGGAATTTCTAAAAGAGTTGCTATATCATATGCTAATTTTTCAGATATATGTTCATATGTTATATTTCCATCTATATCCTGTTTGGGAAACTTAAATAGTCCAATCATATCATCGGAAGTAAGCCATATTTTCTCACTTCTACCGCTTCCCATCGAATTACCACTATATTCTTCCCAGCAACTAAAATCTTTAATTTCCATAGAAATAACCTTCATTATGTGTATCCTATGTATAATTTTAAAGCCAAATGTAGCCATTGTCAATAAAAAATATAAATAAACATCTTCTTATCACTCTCAGTGGGACATTTTTGGTACAGTGATTATTACAAATAATAAATTTATCTATACTGATTATTGACAAGCAAAATTTATTTTGCTATGTTTTTTATAGAAATATTTTACACTAATTAAAATAATAGTAGAAAGTCACACCTTTCTTTGGAGGAAATATGGTAACTGTAAAACCGGATTATTATGATGATTTTAGGTGCTTAATGGGAGAATGTCCCTCATCTTGTTGCACATTATGGCAGATTGATGTTGACGAGAAAGCATATGAATATTATCAAAAGTTAGACACACCATACGGTGAATACATAAGAAGTCAAATTGATAACATTGGGGATGAACATTGGATTAAGGTTTACAATGGCAGATGTGCATTTTTAAATGACGAAAATTTATGTGATATGCACTGTCAAATTGGACCTAAGCATATGGCATTTACTTGTAGGCAATATCCTGACTTTACTATTGCTTGTGATACATATGAAGTAACCGGCAGAACTTTATCTTGTCCCTATGTAGCAAACAGAATTGTCAGAGAAAAATCAAAGACGAAGTTAATTGTTGAAGGCAAATCTAATGATGAATATGAAAATGAAATTTTCCACATTGTAAATAAGTGCATAGAAATTGCACAAGATGACTCTATAAAATATCGTGATAGAGAAAAAGCCATTATTGACTATATCCGTAAAGAACAAATGTACCTTGTGGAGAAATTCAAGGTTGATGAAATCTTTATGACAGAG
This sequence comes from Ruminococcoides intestinihominis, assembly GCF_040096285.1. Lineage (NCBI taxonomy): Bacteria > Bacillati > Bacillota > Clostridia > Eubacteriales > Oscillospiraceae > Ruminococcoides > Ruminococcoides intestinihominis. Next base: position 88,792 of record NZ_JBBMEY010000003.1, read on the forward strand.
GATAACAAAACAATATGGGACTATTGCGACACATTAAACAGTCTAAATGTTGTAACTGAAAAGTGGCCTAAAATTCTCAGCCAACTTGAAGAACTTGAATATTCCGAAAATGACATTGTAAAATTTGAGGAGTATTTAGGTGATAGAGAAAAGGAATATGAAAATATTTTAGTCTATTTTCTATACAAACATATTATGTACGGTACTAATGACGGTAATGTATTTCAGAGAGTTAGGTTTGCTATTATTGCAACAAGAATAATCTTTATGGTTGGACTGATGAAATTCATTGAAAATGAGGAATTTACAACAGAAGATAATATTAAAGTAGCATATATTTTCAGCAAAGAAATTGAACATGATGATGAAAATATTGATACAATTTTGGAAGATATTTCTCTGGGTATGATTTAGACAATTTTCTCAGCAATTACCGGTATAATTATTACTGGTGATTAATTTGAAGAAAATATTTATATTATTATTTTGTGTTGTTTTGTTGTTGGTAACTTTCTGTGGTTGTGGCAGTAGTGATGAAGAACTTAGAAAGGTTAGTAATAACTCAACTAATGTATCTGTAAAAGTTAAAGTTCCACCATTAAATAGGAACTTAAATGCTGACACCTCAACTACCACTGCAAGTAGCAATAAAGTTAAAGAAAGTTCAACTGAATTTTCCACAATCTCAAAAGAAAATGTGGAAAAAGAAATTGAAAAATCAACCACAAAATCAAATAATTTCAAAAGTAAAAATAAAAATAACCCTACTAAAAATCAAGAAAAATCTACATTATCATTTTTTGATGAAGATTAGTAGGCAACAGAAAACCCATTTCTAAATAGAAATGGGTTTTGTTATATAATATTAAAAATCAGTCTTTAAACAAATCTTTGATTTTATCCATAAAGGACTTTCTCTTCTGATAATTCTTATCAGTAGTTACCTTTTGAAGTTCCTTGATAAGTTCCTTTTGCTTTGTATTTAGGTTCTTAGGAATTTCAACAGTAACCTTAACATATTGGTCACCACGACCTCTGCCGTTTAGGTTAGGAATACCTTTGCCCTTTAGTTTGAAAATATCATTAGGCTGGGTACCTTCATGAACAGTATATTTAACATTACCGTCAAGTGTAGGTACGGTAACTTCAGCACCTAAAGTTGCCTGTGCAAATGTAATTGGCATTTCACACCAAACATCATTGCCTCTTCTTTCAAATACTGCATGAGGACGAACATTTACAAATACATGTAGGTCACCTGCAGGACCACCGTTAACACCGTCATTACCATGACCACCAATGTTAAGAATCTGACCGTCTGCAATACCGGCAGGAATTGTAACATCAACTGACTTTGTCTTACGAATTCTGCCCTTACCGTCACAATGGTGACAAGGTTTTTCAACAATTTTACCTTGACCATGACAAGCGTCACAAGCCTTTTGAGTTTGAACCACACCGAAAGGTGTTCTTTGGTTAATTGTCACTCTACCTGAACCGTTACAAGATGTACAAGTCTTTGGACTGGTACCCTTTGCGGCACCTGTACCGTTACATTCAGGACAAGTTGAGATAACCTTGTACTGAATCTTTTTCTTAGCACCCTTAGCTGCTTCTTCAAATGATACATATACACTTGTTTCAACATCAGTACCTCTTCTTGGTGCGTTAGGGTTGGCTCTTCTGCCACCTCCACCAAAGCCACCAAAGCCTCCGAATACAGAGTTGAAAATATCACCTAAGTCAATATCCTGACCAAATGGACTGCCACCAGGGCCACCTGCACCAAAGTTAGGGTCAACACCGGCATGGCCAAATTGGTCATATCTTGCTTTCTTTTCTGAGTCAGAAAGCACTTCATATGCTTCGTTTACTTCTTTAAATTTTGCTTCAGCCTCTTTATCACCGGGATGTAAGTCAGGGTGATATTTTTTTGCTTGTTGTCTAAAGGCCTTTTTTATATCTTGTTCAGAGGCATTTTTATCAATACCAAGAACTTCATAGTAATCTCTTTTATCTGCCATTTTATAGTCACCTCGTTTTGAGAGTACATATTTCTGCAGTTAATTATAACTGTACAAATCTATACTTTCAAGTATTTTTTTAATACAGCACATATCGTTGGGTGGCAAAAGCCACCCAACGATTCTGTGTTTTGATTATGAGAAAGGAAATACGAATTAATCTACATCCTTGAAATCTGCATCATAAACATTGCCGTCATCACCGTTGTTATTGTTTGGTGCACCACCCATATCAGGAGCTGGACCAGGCTGAGGCTGACCGTTTGGAGCAGCCTGCTGATATAGTTTCTGAGAAACTGACATTAATGTTTTTTCTAGGTCTTCCTTAGCAGTCTTGATTAGGTCTGCGTCGTTCTTCTGACAAGCATCCTTAACTGCCTGAGCCTTTGTATTTAGAGCAGTCTTGTCTTCTTCTGCTAGTTTGTCGCCATTTTCGTTAACAAGTTTTTCTGCCTGATAAGCCATATTTTCAGCTTCATTCTTAGCGTCAACTGCTTCTCTTCTCTTCTTATCTTCAGCAGCGAACTGTTCAGCTTCCTTAACAGCCTTATCAATATCGTCCTTGCTCATTGATGTTGAGTTACTGATTGTAATTTTCTGTTCTGCACCTGTACCTAGGTCCTTAGCAGATACATTAACGATACCGTTAGCATCAATATCAAAAGTAACTTCAATCTGAGGAACACCACGCATTGCAGGAGCGATACCTGTTAGAGCAAATAGACCTAACTGCTTATTATCTCTTGCAAATTCTCTTTCACCCTGTAGAACATTGATTTCAACCTGTGTCTGGTTATCAGCAGCAGTTGAGAAAATCTGGCTCTTCTTTGTAGGGATTGTTGTGTTTCTGTCGATAATCTTAGTCATTACGCCACCCATTGTTTCAACACCTAGTGATAGTGGAGTAACATCTAGAAGTAGTAGGCCGTCAACTTCGCCACCAAGAACACCTGCCTGAATAGCTGCACCGATAGCAACACATTCATCAGGGTTAATGCCCTTAAATGGTTCTTTGCCGATTAAGTTCTTAACAGCTGTCTGAACTGCTGGGATTCTTGAAGAACCACCAACCATAAGAACCTTATCAATTTCGTTAATTGATAGACCTGAGTCGCTTAGAGCCTGTTTAACAGGACCCATTGTTGACTGTACCAGGTCAGCAGTTAGTTCATCAAACTTTGCTCTTGATAGAGTTAAGTCAAGGTGCTTAGGACCTGTCTGAGTAGCTGTAATAAATGGTAGGTTAATAGCAGCCTGAGTAACACCTGAAAGTTCAATCTTAGCCTTTTCAGCTGCTTCCTTTAGTCTCTGCATAGCCATCTTATCAGATGTTAAATCAACACCCTCAGCAGTCTTAAATTCCTGAACCATCCAGTTGATGATTCTCTGGTCAAAGTCATCACCACCAAGACGGTTATTACCGGCAGTAGCTAGAACTTCCTGAACACCATCGCCCATTTCGATGATACTTACATCAAATGTACCACCACCAAGGTCATAAACCATAACCTTCTGGTCGTTTTCTTTATCTACACCGTATGAAAGAGCAGCAGCTGTTGGTTCGTTGATGATTCTCTTAACATCAAGACCTGCAATCTTACCTGCATCCTTAGTTGCCTGACGCTGAGCATCTGTAAAGTAAGCAGGAACTGTAATAACAGCCTGAGTTACTGTTTCGCCTAGATAAGCTTCTGCATCTGACTTTAGCTTCTGAAGAATCATTGCTGAAACTTCCTGTGGTGTATATGATTTGTTGTCGATTGTTACTTTATAAGAAGTACCCATTTCTCTCTTAATTGATGAGATAGTCTTTTCTGGGTTTGTAATAGCCTGACGCTTTGCAACCTGACCAACCATTCTTTCGCCGTCTTTACCGAAAGCAACAACTGATGGAGTTGTTCTTGCACCTTCTGCATTAGCGATAACTACAGGTTCGCCACCTTCAATAACTGCTACACATGAGTTTGTTGTACCTAAGTCAATACCAATTGTCTTTGCCATAATAAATTACCTCCGAATATATTTACTATATAAATGTTAATTTCTAATTTATGTTAATTGTAATTAGTCACAATTAGCTACCTGAACCATTGCGTGACGGATAATCTTGTCACCAATCTTGAAACCTTTTTGATAAATCATTGAGATTTGATTTTCTCCAACTTCTTCACTTTCTACCTTAGCAATAGCATTATGAATATTTGGGTCAAATTCATCACCGATTTCACCAAAGGCCTCAACCTTTAACTTATCCATAGAAGTTTTGAACTGGTTTTGAATCATCTCAAGACCTTTCAAAAATTCCTGTGGTGCATCTTTTGCATTTTGCAAAGCCATTTGTAAAGCATCTGCCATTGGTAGTAACTGTTCAACTGCCTTTGCTGTTGCATCATCATAAATACCTAACTTTTCTTGTTGTGTACGCTTGCGATAATTATCATACTCAGCTGCAAGTCGCATATATTTTTCTTTTTCTTTTTTTAGCTCCTCTGTCAGCTTTTCTTCTGCAGTAGGCTCTTTTTCTTCTGTGGCTTCTTCGGCTTTAGTTTCTGTTTCTGTAGCTTCTACAGTTTCTTCCTGAGCCTTAGAATTTTTCTTCTTTTCTTCTTTAGCCATTATTTCATCTCCTAATCTGCCTCAAGCAGTTCACTTATTAATTCACCGGACTTTTCAGCTACATATTCTGTTGCCGAAACAATGTCCTTATAACTCATTCTTTGTGGGCCAATAACGGCAACTGCACCTGCCATTGAACCACCTAAGTTATATCTAGAAACAACAATTCCTGAATTAGAAAGCTCATATTTACCACTTTCCTCGCCAATAATAACCTTTGTACCGGTGTTCATTGTAAGTAATTCGGAAACATTGTTTTTGTCACTTAAAAACTTTAAAATATCTCTTGCTGAAAAAATATCAAAATCATTTAAGAACAACAACTTAGTCATTCCACTTTCAGCTACCGATATGTGAGAGGCTTCTTTTGCTGCGTCCCTAATTGCCAAAAGAACATTTGGCATAAAGAATGAAAGTTCACCAAAACCTAAAGCAGTGGTTTGGATAAAAGCCTTTGTAATATCTTTTAGTGGAAGTCCTGCAAAAGATTTGTTAAGCGCTTCATCAAACACTCTAAGCATATCAGGTGTTAAAACAAATTCTGTTCTAAATAACTGGCTCTTAACCATACCTGTTGAAGTTATCAGTACAACCATACCGGTATATCTGCCTGTTTGTACAAACCTTAGCTTATGGACTCTTGAATTACCCTCAGGAGGTGTTGTTGCAACTGAAGGCAAACCGGTTAACTCAGTTAATAGAGTTGACGCTGCATTCAGTACACTTTCCGGTGACTCAGCTCTTTTTCTCAAGAAAGAATCTGCATATTGGGTAAATCGTGGATTAAGTTCTGTCTTTTCCATTAGGTTATCAATATAATAGCGATAACCTTTTTGTGATGGGATTCTACCGGCTGAAGTATGAGGTTGAATTAAGTAACCTTCATTCTCAAGGGTAGCCATCTCATTTCTAATAGTAGCAGAAGAAACTTCAAAATCTAAAGCAGCTTGAAGTGTTTTTGAACCTACAGCCTCACCATCAGCAATGTAAGACTCAACAACACAGGAGAGGATTTTCTTTTTTCTGTCTGATAGACCCATTTAAATCGCCTCACCGTTTATTCTTCTTGTTTAGCACTCTACACACCCGAGTGCTAACTACAGTTATTACTTTAGCACCGAGAGTGCTAAAAGTCAATACTTTTTTAAAAAAATATCTGAAAAAATATAGTTTTTCTTTACTTTATTTAAATATGTATATATAATATAAATTGAAAGGTAGGTTTTTCGACTATGAGTGACATTTTACCTTATTTATATGCAATCCTTTGGTTCTTACTTGCCATTGGTACTTTTGCTTTTGGAAAGAAAAATAAATTAGGTGCAATTACAGTTGTTGCTTCCATTATGTTTATTTTTATGGGCATATGGTGGACTATTGACGCATTAATACCTAGTGTTAGCTTACTAAAAGGTACTTACGGAATTATTGTCAGAGTTGTTATAGCTGTATTTGTATTAATTATGCTATTTATGTATTTACGAATCAAAAAGAACGGGAAAAAGTAATTTTTCTTATTTTTTGCCTACAAATCCTTGTGTTTTACAGAATAGCACCACAATATGTTGATTTTTTAAAATATATTTGAAAAATTTGAAAAAAACACTTGCATTTTTGCAATAATAATGCTACAATAAGCCTTGCGTTATGATTTAATAATATTTTTTGGAGGTGAGACAATGCCAAACATTAAATCAGCTAAAAAGCGTGTTAAGGTTATCGCTACAAAGACAGAACAGAACAAGATGATTAAGTCTAACCTAAAGACTACAGTTAAGAAAGCTTATGAAGCAATCGAAAACAACGATGCTAACAAGGCTGAGGCAGTTAGTCTTGCTACAAAGAAGATTGACCAGGCTGCAGCTAAGAACATTATGCACAAGAACAAAGCTGCTAGAATGAAGTCATCTTTAGCTACTAAGGCAAACGCTTAATTTAATGAAATGTAAGCAGAGTTTTTAACTCTGCTTTTTTCTTTTGTAAAATTCACTTGATTTATTGACTAATTTAATTAAAAGTGATAAAATAATCTACATTAGATAGACTAATTATATCGACTTTGATATTTAGGAGGTATTTTGAGATGAAAAAGATATGTGGAATGAGCGTTAGCGTCTTTGTTGCTTTAGTTTCCTCAGTTGTTGCACTTCTTGCAACTGTAACAACCTTCTTTGTTATTAAAGAAAAGAAGAAAAAGGATGACGAAGAACTAGAACGTTACCTAGATAGTTCAATTCAGTAATTTTTAGGACTGACTTACTTGGTAGGTCAGTCTTTTTTTGTACTGATTACACCCTTGTATTTTTAGCCGAAATACAGTAAAATTAAAAGGTATTATTATTTTAGGATTGGTGATTTTATGGATTGGACAGAAATTACTGTTACAATAAACAACAAGGATGTTGACATTACTTCCGATATAGCTAATGAGGTTGTACCTTATGGTATCTATATTGAGGACTACACAAACCTTGAACAAGATGTTGAAGAAATTGCACACATTGACCTTATTGATGAGGACTTATTAAAAAAGGATAGGACTAAAGCTAAGGTTCATATGTATATTAGTTGCGAGGACAATCCTCTTGAAGCAATCAGTCAGATTTCCGAAAAGTTAAAGGAAGCTAATATTGAATTTACTATTGATTCACTTGACTGTGCCGATGAGGATTGGCTTAACAACTGGAAACAATATTTTCAGCCTACACCTATTGGCGAAAAGCTATTGATTCGCCCTACATGGAGAGAAAACTATGACCCACAAGGTAGAATTGTAATTAACCTAGATCCCGGTCTTGCCTTTGGTACAGGTACTCACGAAACAACAAGCCTATGTCTTGGTGTACTTGAAAAGGTTGTTACAGAGAATTCTACTGTACTTGATGTTGGTTGTGGCAGTGGTATCCTTGCTATTGCATCTTTATTACTGGGTGCAAAGAAGGCAGTAGGTGTTGATATTGACGGTCTTGCTGTTAAGACAGCTAAGGAAAATGCTGAACTTAACAATGTATCGGACCGTTTCACTGCTATTGAAGGTAACTTTACAGAAAAGGTTACCGGCAAATACGACATTGTTGTTGCAAACATTGTAGCAGATGCAATTATGTTCCTATCAGAAGGTGTCAAAGAGTTTATGAAAGAGAACTCTATATACATTATGAGTGGCATTATCGACACTAGAGCTGATGAAGTTATTGAGTCAGTTTCAAAGAATTTTGAAATTACAGACAAGTTGTTCTTAAACGGTTGGTACTGTTTAACTGCAAAAATTAAATAATTCATATATCTATCACATAGATACTTTATAATACTAACTAACAAAAATTTTATCCTTCGGAGGGAATAATAATGAATAAGAAAAACACAATAAACTTAATCCTATCTGCTTTTTTGGTAATTGCTTTTATCGTATGCACATACTTCTTTAGCACACTTAACCAGACATCTACAGTACAAAATGCGATTAACGCACTTGTAACAGTAGTATTTGGCTTAATTCTATTTTATGCAACAAGAGTTGGTGACGGTAAACCTGTAAAGAGATTTAGTGTTGTTACATTAATTATTATGGTACTACCATCACTTTACATTTTACTTACAAGTCTTGCACCAACACTACCACTGGGCGATACACTTGGCAACAGCTCTATTGTTGTTTGCTTAGCAGGTGTAGCTCTAGGTTATGGTATTCCATATACATTCCTAAGTGGTTTTGAAGTAGAAAGAGAAGAAGTAGAAGAAGGCAATGTTGAAGGTGGCATTATGGAAGAAATTGATGCTACTGATGAAAACGAAACTGACGAAACAGAAGAACTTGAACAGAATGAGGAAGTAACAGAAGACGATACTCCTGTTGAAGATAATCAAGAATAAAAAGAGGTAATAAAATGGGTTGTACTCACGATTGTTCCAGTTGTGGCGAAAGTTGCAACAGTAAGAAACCGGAAAATTTAATCGAAAAGCTAAATCAATACAGTTCAGTAAAAAAGGTAATCGGTGTTGTATCCGGCAAAGGTGGTGTAGGCAAGAGCCTTGTAACATCTACACTTGCCGTTACAATGAACAGAAAGGGCTATAAGACAGCAATTCTTGATGCCGATATTACCGGTCCTTCTATTCCAAAATCTTTTGGTATACACGAAAAGGCAAAGGGTAATGATGACGGTATCTTCCCTGCAAAAACTAAAGACGGCATTGACATTATGTCTATTAACCTACTGCTACCTGACGAAACAAGTCCTGTAGTATGGAGAGGTCCTGTAATTGCAGGTGCAGTTAAACAGTTTTGGACTGATGTTATTTGGAGTGATATTGACTATATGTTTGTTGATATGCCTCCGGGAACAGGTGATGTTCCTCTAACAGTATTCCAAAGTCTTCCTGTAGACGGTATAATCATCGTAACTTCACCTCAGGAACTTGTATCTATGATTGTAGAAAAAGCCGTTAATATGGCAAATATAATGAATATTCCTATCCTTGGTATTGTAGAGAATATGAGTTACTTTAAGTGTCCTGATTGTGGCAAGGAGCATAAGATTTACGGCGAAAGCCATATTGAAGAAATTGCAAAGAAAAATAACCTTGAAGTTCTTGCAAAACTTCCAATTGACCCAAGTTTAGCAAAGCTGGTTGATGCAGGTGAAGTAGAAAACTTTAGTGGTGACTTTATGGATAATGTTGCAAAGAAAGTTGAAACAACTTGTAAAATTAAATAATCAAGATAAAAAAGGACTTGCTTAACTGCAAGTCCTTTAATTTTGCCTTATTTAGATACAAAAAAGTGGTGCTGAAAAGCACCACTTAATTTTTATTATTTTACAGTAATTGTAACACCTGTTTTGTTATAACCACCTGAAATATAACCGGCAGGACAGATAATATATGCCTTTACTGTGTAAGTATATTTCTTACCACTAACAACATTCTTATCTGTATAACTCTTAACATTGCCACCCTTAACATCAGCAATTAGCTTATAACCACTGTTGCCTGTTTTGCTATATACATAGTAGCCTGTAGCACCGGGTACTGTTGACCAATTAATCTTTGCCTGACCCTTAGTAGTTGATGGTGAACCTAGCTTTACAGTCTTAGGAACAGCCTTGCCCTTTACTGCTTCACTGTCAAGGCTACCGTACTCAACCTTATTATTAATTACATAAGCAGTAACATAGTAGTAATACTCTGTACCACATTCTACTGTATCGGTAAAGCCTGTTGCAGCACCACCACTAATGTTCCTAATTAGCTTATATGTACCGTTTACAACTTTTCTGTAAACCTTATAGCCTGTAGCACCGTTACTTCTGTTCCAACTAACATTTAGCTTATTATAGTTAGATGAAGTTACCATTACAACTGGTCTGTCAGGAATAGTCATAATCTCTAAACCGTTAGAGTTGTAAGAACCAAGTACAGGTTTCTTGCTAACATTTCTGTATGCTCTGACTGTGTAATGATACTTAACACCACAAGTAACCTTTTTATCTGTATAAGAAAGTTTCTTAGAGTTGGTTGTGCCAATTGTTGACCATGTTTTGCTACCATCTGCTTTACGCATTACCTTGTAGCCGTTAGCACCACTTACTGTTTTCCACTTAACGGTTACATTAGTAGCAGTAGAAGAAGTAACAGAAACCAGCTTTGGTGCTGATGTAACAGGTTTCTTAGTAACACCTGTTTGGTTAAAGTCACCCCAGATATTCTTGCTACCGTCTTTATAGTAAGCTCTAACTGTATATGTGTAGTTAACACCTGTTGTTAATTTACGATGTTCACAACTTGTAAGTGAACCGTTCTCAAATGTTGCAAGTGTTGACCATTTCTTTGCATTATCTTTCTTAAAGTAAATTCTGTAACCTGTTGCACCGTTTACCTTTTCCCAACTAACCTTTAATGAATTGTAGCCGGTTGAAGCAACCTTTACCTTTACAACCGGTGGAACAGCCTTGCAACTTACTGCTGAGTTGTTACCACTTGTATATGTCTTGCCGTTTTCATATCTAAATGACTTGATAATATACTGATAAGTTGTACCACAAGTTACTGTTTGGTCTGTGTATTTATCTGTTTGTTCATAAAGAGTAATAAGTTCTTTATAATTTTTGTCTGATGGTAATTTTCTGTAAATCTTATATCCGTTAGCACCGTCAACCTTGTCCCACTTTAGTTCAATAGCGTTGTACTCAACACTTGTTACGGAAGTTAAGTTAGGGTTACTTGGATAAGCAGTACCGTGAATATAATTTTCATATGTACTTACTCTCTTAATACCATTTTTGTTATAGAAAGCTCTTACTGTGTATTGGTATCTAACACCGGTAACGGCCTTTTCATCCTTAAATGTTACAGTTGACTGTTTATCTACTGTACCAATCTTGCTATATGTACCGGTTGCCTTTCTATAAATATCATATCCGGTAGCACCCTCAACCTTAGTCCATTCAATTGAGATTGTGTTATAACCAAGGCTCTTTGCACTTTTTAGTGCAGGTTGTGCAGGAGTTGTCAGTCCTAAATAATCCTTGCTACCACGGCCTTCATAATTTTTGCTATCAACTGTTCTAAAGCCATTAACTCTGTAGTAGTATTTAACACCACACTTTAGGCCACTATCAGTAAATTCTACATTACCGTTGCCGTTAATAGTTTTTATTAGTTTATAGCTTTTATCATTTTCAAGTTTACGATAAACATTGTAGCCACTTGCACCGTTTACCTTGCTCCAAGTTAGCTTTAACTTGTCACTTACTGTACTAACACCACTTTTAATTGTAGGGGCTTTAGTACAAGCAGTAGCTGTGACACCCTTTGAATCATATAAACCGGCATATGGCTTACCATTACGGTTTCTGTATGCTCTTACTGTGTATTGATACTTTACACCTGTAGTAGCTGAAAGGTCAGTAGATGAGAAAGTTTTGTTTCTGTTTACTTCAGCAATCTGCTTAAAGTACTTTTCACCATCAGCTTTTCTGTAAACATAGTAGCCGGAAGCTCCATCTACCTTTTTCCAAGTAACCTTAATTGCATTAAAGTCAACACTTTCTGCAGTTTTTAGTGTTGGTTTCTTTGGTAGTGCCACGCCCTTAATACCGTTTTTATCAAATGAACCTAGCTTTGAAGTTTCACCTACATAAGCTCTGACAGTATAGTAATATTCTTGACCTACTTGAGCTGAGTCATCTTTATATGTAGTACCCTTTACAAATCCAAGTGCAGTAAAATCTTTTTCACCGGCTTTTTTACGGTAAACCTTATAGCCTGTTGCTCCTTTAACTTCTTGCCACTTAACATTAATAGTATCATAATCGGCACTTGTTGCACTTAGTAGTTTTGGAGCATCGGTTTCAACATTGATACTCTTACCTGTTTTGTTATATTTCAAATAAACTGCTTTACCGTTATTATCGTAATAATAACCTCTAACAGTATATTCATATGTATTACCCGGTGTTACTGATGTATCGGTACAACTACGAATACCCTCACCGGCTGATGAAGAGAATGTCTTGAAACTTTTACCGGACCAAGAAGTTGCACCTTCCTTTCTTTTATATACAGTGTACTTTTCACAAGCACCGTTAGGATACCAAGAAAGTGTTACTGCTGTAGACTTAGTTTCAGCAAGTGACTTTAGCTTTACAGTGTTGTTATTCTTAAATACTACGAAATAACAAGCAGTATAATTAGTTGATGAAAGTTTCTTTAGTGCTAAAGCGTTATAGTAATCATTAGCAGTATTGTATCTTGTACCACCGTCATAAATAGCAGTTGAATCGTTAATAACCAAAGTCTTTTGCTTTACAGTAGCCTGACGGTCAATCTGTACATAGTGTGATGATGTTGTTGGAGATACAACCTTTAGCAGTAGGTGATACTGAGTATTAGGGTCATTAAAGTATCTCATAGCAGTACTGTAAAAAGAACCTGATGGGTACTGCTGAAAACTTACACAACTCATACCGAACTGACCGGCTAAAGTTGACCAATAAATACCTACATCACCGATACCTTTAGATGGTGAACCGTACTTTGTCATTAGAGTTCCGGGGTTTACTGAGTTAGGGTTTGCAACACCGGCTTCTACAAACATCTTAGCCATTGCAACTGTACTACAACCGTAACGGTTCATCCAGTCACTTTCCCAAGCGTCACTGGGTTTTGTATTGTGCCAAGGGAATTGGTCTTGACTCCATGCTCTGTAATATTTGTAACCATTTGTCTTAATCATCTTAGCACCATCAAAATAGTTAACGGCACTAACTGATGTCATAGGCACAATCATTAGAAAAGCAGTAAGCAAAACTAATGTTAGTGTTATAGAAATCTTCTGTACTTTTCCCACAGTTATTCCTCCTAGAATTTCTAAGTAATTTCAAATATATTTATTCATTTGTCTTTTAAATTAAGTCCTTGTTACTATTACAACAAGGATGTTACCAATTTTCATTATAACATTTACATATATTTTTTTCAACTTATGGGGCATTTTGTAACTATTCTTGTGAAAAAGAAAAAATGCTCCCTAGTTTTAGGGAGCAAATTTGTTTATTTTAGTGCATCCATAGCAGCATGGATAAGAGCAATTTTTTCTCTTTCCTTTTCTGCTTGACCTTTAATCTTTTCAATAACCTTTTCAGGTGCTTTAGACATAAAGCCCGGATTATTAAGTTTTCCTTCATCCTGAGCAAGCATTTTTTCAACCTGCTTTAGTTCCTTATTAAGACGCTTTAGTTCAGCTTCTTTGTCAACCAGTTCTTCCATTGGAATATAGATTTTTGCATCACTTGTAACAACAGTAACTGCACCGTCAATATCAAATGAATCACTAATTTCAACTTCACTTGCTGATGCAAGTTTCTTAAAGAACTGTTCACCGTTACTAAATGTTTCAGGAATAGCAGTAGCAATAAATAGCTTTGCTTTCTTTGATGGTGGAACATTCATTTCGTTTCTCTGAGTACGAATAGCAGTAATAGCTTCCATAACCTTCATCATTTCTTCGGCTTCTGCCTTAAAGTCAAGACTAGGGTCATATTCAGGATACTTTTCGAGCATAACAGTTTTACCGTCTGTATCGTGAGGAATTGTCTGCCAGATTTCTTCTGTGATAAATGGCATAAACGGATGTAATAGCTTTAGAATTTTGTCAAGAACATAAATTAGTACCTGACGAGCATTCTGAGCAGTTTCACCTTCACTTTGAAGTCTAGCCTTACAAAGTTCAATATACCAGTCACAGTAGCTGTTCCAAATAAAGTCATAAATCTTAGAAAGTGCAATACCAAGTTCAAATCTTTCAAGATTTTCGTTAACTTCTTTAGCTACATTATTTAGTGTATGAAGAATCCACTTATCCTCTGTTTCAAGAGTAGCTGGTAGTTCATTCTTAACATCATAATCATCAATGTTCATATGAACAAATCTACTTGCATTCCATAGCTTATTAGCAAAGTTACGACATGCCTCAACTCTCTTTTCGGAATATCTCATATCGTTACCCGGTGAGTTACCTGTAGCTAGGAACATTCTTAGAGCATCAGCACCGTACTGGTCAATAACAAGTAGTGGGTCAATACCGTTACCAAGTGACTTACTCATCTTAACACCGTTTTCATCACGAACAATACCGTGAATAAATACAGTATCAAATGGCTGACTGTTCATCTGTTCAACTGAGCTGAAAATCATTCTTGCAACCCAGAAGAAAATAATGTCATAACCTGTAACAAGTGTATTAGTTGGGAAATAGTAGTCAAGTTCAGGTGTCTTATCAGGCCAACCTAAAGTTGAGAAAGGCCATAAAGCTGAGCTGAACCAAGTATCAAGTGTATCTTCATCCTGATGTAGGTGAGTACAACCACACTTAGGACACTTCTCAGGCATTTCCTTTGCAACTGTTACTTCGCCACATTCATCACAATAGTAAGCAGGAATTCTGTGACCCCACCATAACTGACGAGAAATACACCAGTCACGGATGTTTTCCATCCAGTGATAATAAATCTTATTAAATCTTTCAGGAACAAATTTAGTTTTACCACTCTTAACACATTCAATAGCAGGACCTGCTAGTTCATCCATCTTTACGAACCATTGCTTAGAAACTCTTGGTTCAACTGTGCTGTGACATCTGTAACAAGTACCAACATTGTGGTCATGCTTTTCTACTTTAACAAGGAAACCACCTTCGTCAAGATCTTTAACAATAGCTTCTCTTGCTTCGTATCTATCCATACCGGCATACTTTGGATAATCTTCAACAATCTTAGCGTCATCTGTCATTACATTAATAACAGGTAGGTTGTGTCTTAGACCAACCTGGAAGTCGTTAGGGTCGTGAGCAGGAGTAATCTTAACTACACCTGTACCAAAGTCAACATCAACATAATCATCGGCAATAATTGGAATTTCTCTGCCAACAAGTGGAAGTGTTAATGTTTTGCCTACTAAATCCTTGTATCTTTCATCACTTGGGTTAACTGCTACTGCTGTATCACCAAGTAATGTTTCAGGTCTTGTTGTAGCAAGTTCCAGGTATCCACTACCATCTGTTAGTGGGTAACGAAGATGCCAGAAATGACCTGCTTGTTCTTCAAATTCAACTTCTGCGTCAGAAATTGATGTTTTACAATGAGGACACCAGTTGATGATTCTTTCTCCTCTGTAAATTAAGCCTTTGTTGTATAGACGAACAAAAACTTCCTTAACAGCCTTAGAACAACCTTCATCCATTGTAAAGCGTTCTCTTTCCCAGTCACAAGAAGAACCCATCTTCTTTAACTGGCTAACGATTCTACCACCGTATTCTTTTTTCCACTCCCATGCTCTTTCAAGGAACTTTTCTCTGCCTAAATCTTCTTTAGTAATTCCCTCTTTACGCATTGCTTCAACAATCTTAGCTTCTGTTGCAATACTGGCATGGTCTGTACCGGGTAGCCATAGTGCAGAATAACCCTGCATTCTTCTCCAACGGATAAGAATATCCTGTAGAGTATTGTCTAGGGCATGACCCATATGTAGCTGACCTGTAATATTTGGAGGTGGCATAACAATAGTATAAGGTTTCTTGTCCTTATCTACTTCTGCGTGGAAGTAGTTGCCCTCCTGCCAAAAGTCATATATTTTGTCTTCAACCTCTTTTGGGTTGTAGGCTTTAGCCATCTCTTTTGCCATAGTTTATTCTCCTTCATAGCAAAGTTCATACAGTACTTATTATCTCATTATAAAAGAAAAAAGTCAATAATAAAAGCACCCATAATGAGTGCTTTTTTGCAATAATAATTTTTATTCTTTTTCTTTTTTGTTTTTTATTCTTTGGCGTGATCTTTTATATCTATAAAGAATATTAGTTGCCCATTCTCTGTCGATAGTTAAGAAACCCATCAAGTTCTTATCTTTTTCAGCCAATTCATCAACAATAGCAAGGCTTTTGCTATAGATTTCAAGCCTAGCTGACTGAATATAAGGTTCTTTGTCAAGACCTGTTAAGAAAGTAAATCCCATTGTGTTGCTTTCTCTGTCATACATTGATAAGTACCCTTCGGTAACTTCTCTTAGTTTTAATTTTCTGGCAACACTTTCACTAATGGCAAGTTTAGTTAGTTCAACTGCCATATCGTCAAGACCATTTTCAAAGATAAATATTTTTTCTTTAAATGTGTTAAAGTTAGGTGCTAATCTTTTTCTAATACCCTTTAGATTCTTAAATTCTTCTTCAAGCTCATTATCGGCAAGTTGGAAACGGTCAATATCCGGAATCAGATACACCATAAATCTTCTTTTCATATCGTTATATAGCAATGGATATGTAAGTCTTGCCTTGTGGCCACAAGCATGACATGTCCAATCAAAGATTTTTTCTTCAAGCACTTCATTTCTTAGGTGAGGATTGTTTGTGGCATTGATGCTTGTATATAATTTTCCCTCAGTTACTGCGTTACATTGTGGACAGATAATCTCTTTTATAACTGTTTTAGGCATATTGCCACCTCCTTATTCTATACAATATTATAATAAATGAAAAATATTCGCAAGTGAATTTTCAAAATTTTATTGATTTTATTATAAAAACACAATAAAAATCTGATTATCCGCTAAAACACAGTATCTATCAGCATTTTCAAGGAAACAAACACATCAATTTACTACTTATTTACTACTAACGAATGAGCCTTGATACGCAAGTTTTCCTAGATATGCAAAGATATTATGGTACAACACATCAGTATTGAAACAAGAAAAAATTAAATATTTTATAGACTATGGAATGCCTAACATGACGTTCCTTTTCTATTTCCAGCCGTTCTTATTGGACGGCTATTTTATTACCCAAAATGAAAGGAGCATTAGATTTATGAAAAAGATGTTAAAACGATTGTGTACGGGCTTCTTAGCTCTTGCAACTGTCGTTACTGCTTTGCCGACTACACCCGTTCATGCAGAAAGTAAGCAATACTGGACGGAGTCAAAAGAGCGTATCGGTATCGTTGAAAAAGTAATGAATGACGGTTCAATTGGTTCTACCTTTAATGAGGGACATTTGACCGTTGAGGGCGAGGACGCTTACTGTATTGACATCAACACAGACTTTAAGAATGGTTACAAGACCAGAGCTGACGTAAGCACCCGTATGAGTGCCGACCAGATAAGCGACGTTGCCTTATCTATCGAATATGTAAAACAGTACACAGACAGCCACAGCGGAATAAGCAAAAATCACGCTTATCTTTTAAGACAGCTTGTAGTCTGGCAGAGATTGAGCGTACATCTTGGCTGGCAATGTGATAACGTGCGAGCTTCTTATGATGAAATTCCAAAGGCTACGCAGGACGAAGTTTTCTCTGGTGCGAAAGCCTTTGTCAAAGAAAATAAAGGACGCTATGAATGTGGCGGTTATATCTACTCTGGCGAGGGGCAGGAATTGGGACAATTCTGGGCGAAACTGAATGTCGGAAATACGAAACTGCAAAAGGTTTCCAGTAATGCCAGCATCACAGACGGTAACGGGAATTACTCAATCGCTGGTGCAACATACGGTGTCTTTTCTGATAAAGACTGCACAAAACAGCTTGCCACCCTTACGACTGATGAAAACGGAAACACAGATATTGCAGAGGTAAAAGCAGGCACAGTCTATATCAAGGAATTATACGCACCAGCAGGATATAAAGTGGATAAAACTGTATATTCCTTAAAGGTTGAAGTTGGAAAGACAGCAATTTTGAAAGTATCAGATACGCCAAAAGTAACGGACACTTTGATTGAGCTTTTCAAGATTGATATGGAAACACAGAAAGACAATCCGCAAGGGAACGCTTCTTTAGCAGGTGCGGAATTTACATGGAAGTATTATGCTGGCTTCTACAATAAAGACAATCTCCCTGCCGAAGCTACTCGTACATGGGTTACAAAGACAACCGCTGAAACAGACAGCGACGGAACAACCCACTACATCACAAAATTAGCGGACACATACAAAGTATCTGGCGACAGCTTCTATATGCAGGACGGCAAGGCGGTTCTTCCACTTGGAACACTAACCGTAGAAGAAACAAAAGCTCCAAACGGCTACTTGTTAGAGGGTGCATATATGCAGGCTGGCGATAAGTCCGAACAGATAAAAGGCTTATATGTAACACAGATTACCGAGGACGGCGACCTTGCCGTATTATCTGGAAGTAACCAGTTTTCCGTATCAGACAAGGTTATCCGTGGCGGTGTCAAAATTCAGAAACGAGATTTAGAAACGGGCGATACAAAGCCACAAGGAAGTGCCACTTTGAAAGATACTGCCTTTGACATCATTTCCTTAAATGATAATGCAGTATTGGTTGAGGGCAAGTTATACAAGAAAAATGAAGTGGTAAAGACAATTCGTACAGATATTGAGGGTGTCGCTTCTACTTCTTCTGACCTCTTACCTTATGGAAAATTCCGTATCGTTGAGAGTGAAGCTCCCAACGGTTACTTAACTGACGGTGCAAAGCCGATTGATTTTACAATCACAGAAAATGGAAAAATCGTGGACTTAACCGAAAAAGCCCATTCTATCTATAATCAGATTAAGCGTGGAGATATTGAGGGTGTAAAAATCGGTGCAGGCACACACAAGCGTCTTGCTGATGTTCCTTTTAGGATCACAAGCAAGACAACGGGCGAAAATCACGTCGTGGTAACTGATGATAACGGGCAATTCTCCACTTCTGCTGAATGGGCTTCTCATAAGCACAATACAAACGCAGGAAAGACCAGCGAGGACGGTGTGTGGTTTGGAACTTCTGAACCAGACGACAGCAAGGGGGCATTACCTTATGATACCTACATCATTGAAGAAATGCGTTGTGATAGTAACAAAGGCTTTGAACTTATCCCACCTTTTGAAATCGTGGTATCAAGAAATAACCTTGTGATTGATTTAGGGACGCTGACTGATGAATACGAAAAAGAAATCTCTATCCATACCACAGCGACCAGCAAGGACGGCGAAAAGACTATCCTTGCAGGAAAAGAGGTTACAATCGTTGATACTGTCAAATTAGACGGACTTACAAAAGGCACAAAGTATCAGTTGAAAGGCTGGCAGATGTTAAAGGAAGAAAACGCCGAGCTTATCATTGACGGGAAACGTGTAGAAAACGATTATACCTTTGTCGCTGATGAGGAAGAAATGAAAGTGGAAATTTCCTATACGTTCAATGCGTCTGCTTTAGGTGGCAAAAACCTTGTTACCTTTGAAGAATTGTATGATTTAAGCAATCCAGACGAACCCGTAAAAGTTGCAGAACACAAAGACATTGAGGACGACGGGCAGACCGTACTTATCACAGAGCGTATCATCAAAATTCATACGACTGCTACGGATAAGGACGGCAACAAAGAGCTTGAAGCTGGAAAAGACGTTACAATCATTGATACCGTAACCTTAGAGGGCTTAGAAGTCGGTACACAGTACAAACTTGTGGGCTGGCAGATGTTGAAAGAAGAAAATGCAGAACTTCTTATCAATGGAAAGCGTGTGGAAAGTGATTATATGTTTACCGCTGACAGCGAAACTATGAAAGTGGAAGTTGCCTTTACCTTTGACGCTACTTCCCTTGACGGCAAACAGCTTGTAACTTTTGAAGAATTGTACGACTTAAGCAATCCAGACGAGCCGAAGAAAGTTACCGAACATAAGGACATTGAGGAAGAGGGACAGACGATTACTTTTAAGGAAAAGCCAGAAGAACCAGAAAAACCCGAAACACCACCGACACCAGAAAAGCCTAGCAGACCTAGCGACAGTCCCAAAACGGGCGATAACACCAACCTTTACGGACTGCTTGCACTTCTTGTGACTTCTGGTGCTGGACTGACAGGTATCTTCTTCTACAAACGCCGTAAAATGAAGAAATTATAAGGTGGTAACGGTATGAGAAAAGGAAAATCACGCTCTCCACCGAAGCTGTCAAACGGCAGACTTCCGCTTATTCTGGCTTGTCTGCCTACAACCTGCAAGAACACGGATAGTCAAGGGTGCGTAAGCATTGATTTTACCCTTT
>NZ_JBBMEY010000004.1:0-84903 GCF_040096285.1 Ruminococcoides intestinihominis
AATTTCTAGCTGAATAGTGTGGGAAAGCTAACCGAAGAAGGTGAGAGTCCTGTAAGCGAAAGGAAGAGTCAGTCAGTTGTATCCAGAGTACCGCCGGACACGTGAAACCCGGTGGGAATACGGGGGGACCATCCTCCAAGCCTAAATACTACCTAGTGACCGATAGAGAAGAAGTACTGTGAAGGAAAGGTGAAAAGCACCCCGGGAGGGGAGTGAAAGAGAACCTGAAACCTTGTGTTTACAAGCACCGAAAGTCCATCAAAGGACGATCGGGTACCTTTTGTAGAATGGTCCGGCGAGTGTATGTATCTAGCAAGGTTAAGCACTTAAGGTGTGAAGCCAAAGCGAAAGCAAGTCTGAATAGGGCGACAAGTTAGATGTATACGACCCGAAACCGGGTGACCTACCCATGGCCAGGCTGAAGTGAAGGTAAAACTTCATGGAGGGCCGAACCGACTCCCGTTGAAATGGTAGCGGATGAGTTGTGGGTAGCGGAGAAATTCCAATCGAACCCGGAGATAGCTGGTTCTCTCCGAAATAGCTTTAGGGCTAGCCTTGAAATAGATTACTGGAGGTAAAGCACTGAATTGGCTAGGGGCCGAAAGGTTACTGAACCTTATCAAACTCAGAATGCCAGATAATCGTTTTTCAGGAGTCAGACGGTGGGAGATAAGTTTCATCGTCAAAAGGGAAACAGCCCAGACCCACAGCTAAGGTCCCAAATTATAGTTAAGTGGAGAAGGATGTGGGATTGCATAGACAACCAGGATGTTGGCTTAGAAGCAGCCACTCATTAAAAGAGTGCGTAATAGCTCACTGGTCGAGTGATCCCGCGCCGAAAATTTAACGGGGCTAAACTATAAACCGAAGCTTGGGATACCGTAAGGTATGGTAGGAGAGCGTCATGTAAGGGGTGAAGTCATAGCGAAAGCGGTGGTGGACTTTACATGAGTGAGAATGCCGGAATGAGTAGCGAGAATTAAGTGAGAATCTTAATGGCCGAAAGTCTAAGGTTTTTGGAGGAAGGTTCGTCCGCTCCAAGTAAGTCGGGAGCTAAGGCGAGGCCGAAAGGCGTAGTCGATGCACATACGGTTGATATTCCGTAACCACTGACAACTTAAACAAAATGACACTTTAGAAGGGCTTGACCCGGGTGCTGGTAATCCCGGGCGTAAGGGACCGAAATTTAGTAGGGAAGCAAGCTTGGATGGAGGCGAGAAAAGTTTTGTGTATGTAATGTTGGTGCCCGTACCGCAAACCGACACAGGTGGACAGGAAGAGAATTCTAAGGCCAGCGGGAGAAGGGTAGTTAAGGAACTCGGCAAATTGACTCCGTAAC
Source organism: Ruminococcoides intestinihominis (assembly GCF_040096285.1). Lineage (NCBI taxonomy): Bacteria > Bacillati > Bacillota > Clostridia > Eubacteriales > Oscillospiraceae > Ruminococcoides > Ruminococcoides intestinihominis. Next base: position 1,340 of record NZ_JBBMEY010000004.1, read on the forward strand.
TTCGGGAAAAGGAGTGCTCTCGAGAGAGAGCCGCAGTGAATAGGCCCAGGCGACTGTTTAGCAAAAACACAGGTCTCTGCCAAATCGAAAGATGAAGTATAGGGGCTGACACCTGCCCGGTGCTGGAAGGTTAAGAGGAGGAGTGAGAGCTCCGAATTGAAGCCCCAGTAAACGGCGGCCGTAACTATAACGGTCCTAAGGTAGCGAAATTCCTTGTCGGGTAAGTTCCGACCCGCACGAATGGTGTAACGATCTGGGCACTGTCTCAACTACCCGCCCGGCGAAATTGTAGTACCGGTGAAGATGCCGGTTACCTGCGACAAGACGGAAAGACCCCATGGAGCTTTACTGTAGCTTGATATTGGGTTTCGGTAATTTATGTACAGGATATGTGGGAGACTGGGAAGTTATGGCGCCAGCCATAATGGAGTCGATGTTGGGATACCACACTTAGATTGCTGGAATTCTAACCTGTGGCCATGAAACTGGTCAGGGGACATTGTCAGGTGGGCAGTTTGACTGGGGCGGTCGCCTCCGAAAGAGTAACGGAGGCGCTCAAAGGTTGGCTCAGCACGGACGGAAACCGTGCATTAGAGTGTAAACGCGTAAGCCAGCCTAACTGCGAGGGTGACGGCCCGAGCAGTAACGAAAGTTGGAGTTAGTGATCCGGCGGTATGTGAATGGAAATGCCGTCGCTCAACGGATAAAAGCTACCCTGGGGATAACAGGCTGATCTCCCCCAAGAGTCCACATCGACGGGGAGGTTTGGCACCTCGATGTCGGCTCATCACATCCTGGGGCTGTATTCGGTCCCAAGGGTTCGGCTGTTCGCCGATTAAAGTGGTACGCGAGCTGGGTTCAGAACGTCGCGAGACAGTTCGGTCCCTATCTGTCGTGGGCGCAGGATATTTGAGGAGCTCTGTCCTTAGTACGAGAGGACCGGGATGGACGTACCTCTGGTGCACCAGTTGTCACGCCAGTGGCACAGCTGGGCAGCTATGTACGGAACGGATAAACGCTGAAAGCATCTAAGCGTGAAGCCGACTCCAAGATTAGATATCCCATCAGAATATGAGTAAGACCCCTTGTAGACTACGAGGTTGATAGGCTGCGTGTGTAAGCATGGTGACATGTTCAGCTTGGCAGTACTAATAGGTCGAGGGCTTGACCACAAGAGTCTTTTTTGGTCAGCTAGTAAAAGCTAGAAATTCTTTATTCAGTTTTCAGGGTGTAACCCCTTTTAAATAGGTTGCCAAGCAACCACTACTGAATAAATTATGGCACACTACTTAGTGTGCCTTTTTTGTTATGTTTTGAAATTTTATTTTGTGATATATTTTGCATTGTAAGTTAAATTATGATATTATAACATTATCTGGAATTGCTATTGTGCTAATGTATTGTGAAAGTGATATATATGATGATAAAATTACATTATTTGTATGAGGATTGTTGTGTTATGGGTGCTAAATTGTATCAAGTATGGTTAAAGCGAATATATAAAAAACATAACATTTATGTTGGTACACCACTTGACATAAAGGACGATATTCTTGTTTACTTAACTTCTTTCAAACCTAAGTGGATTACCTCTGCCCGAATAATTGATAAAGTTACCGGTAAGGCTGTTATGGATATTGTTAATAATTCTTTTAGTGATGGTGAATATATATGGAGTGCTTCTGATATTTACCACTTAAATAAATACAATATACCTCTTTTTGCTGAATTTATCGAGTATTTTATTAATCATTGTAAATTAGGTGGAGTGGGTGGTCATTAATATGAAGAGAAAAGTATTTATATTATGTTTATTGTTCGTAATGTCAGTTGTTTTTGGTGGTTGCAGTATTCCAAATTTAATTCTTAATAATAAGACAGAAAGTTACAAATATTCTTTAACAGCAAGACAAAAAAAGATTTTAAAGCAAGAAGGATTGCCTTTAGACTATGAAAAGTTGAATGATACGCAGAAGAGTGCAATCGAATGTATAGAAGATATTTTTAAATATCTGGATAAGACATATCCAAAGGAAAAATATGTTATTAGAACAGCTAACATATATATACTTCTTTATTATTACTATAATTTTTTAACATTTATTTTTATATTTTATTTTATCATTTAAGAATTTATGATATAATATAACAAAAACTAAAGGATGTTATTTATGAAAAGACTGATTATAATTTCACTTGTTATTGTTACAATCTTTACTTTCGTTGGCTGTGGAACAGAAAGTAATTCAAGTTCAAAAACTTCAACAACAGTAACTACTACTGTTGACTCAATAAAAAGCAATAAGTATTATAACGATATTGACAGTGCAATTCAAACAATTGTAAAGGCATACAAGACAAAGTCATTTAATGAGAGAGCTGCTATGTATCCTGATTACTTTATTAAGGGTGAATATGGTGGCAATGCAGGCCTAAAGGAAGCTATCAAAGGCTTTTATACTTGTGATACTGAGTATAAGATTAATTCAATTAAAGATATGACTGACAAATATGCTAAGAAGTGCATTAAAGAAATAAAGGACTATTACGATGTTGATGTTAATATTGAGAAAGTAGTTCTAGCTAATGTTTCTTACAAATACACTAATTATTCTGATAAGAGACTTGATGATTCTGAGTTAGTTCCAACTGATGAATACTATATTTCTATTGACGGTAAATGGTACTATGGTTGGGGACTTGAAATTAATTCTGAGGTTTCTGAGCAGGTTGTTGAGTGATTTAATTGTAAAATATTATAATTAAACTACATTTATTTATTTCCACTAATAAATTTTTCACATTGTTTTTCTATTATGTAAATGTCTCTAAAATACAATTTTTTAGTTGACATTTCCAAAATACACGAATATAATAGGGACAAATCAAGAAACTGAAATGACAAAGGCGTCACACATTGAAGTGTGATGCCTTTTCTGTTTTCTTGAATATTGTTGCTGACAATGGGGTTATGCTATATGCATAACCTCTTTTTTACTTATCTGAATGTGTCAGAAATCTTGTTCAGATAGAAAGAGGGAGTAAAAGTGGAAAGTAAATTTCTCAAGAAATGTGTTTCAGTACTGCTAACTGTTTTGATGGTTTGCAGTGTGGCTGTTATTAATGTTTCAGCTGAAGTAACTAATGGTGATGGAAAGTTAAAAATTTCTGTAGTTAACTTTGACTCAAAATGGGGCGATGTTAACGCCAATGTAGCAAAAATGGTTGACTACATTGAAAAGGCAAAGGAAGACAATGTTGAATTTTTAGTTTTCCCTGAAATGTGTGTCAGTGGTTATTGTTATTCATATGACCTTGATGATGCACAAAGTAAAATGGCAGTTAAAACTGCCGAAACTGTAGATGGCCCAACAGCTACAAAGATTGCAAAGTTAGCTGATGAATATGACATGTGGATTGCTTATGGTGCAACAGAGGTTGTTCCTAATGATAGCAAACATGCTTACAACTCAGTATTTGCTTGTTCACCTGATGGTACAGTAACAACGTATCAGAAGATGCATCCTGTTGAGGGTATATGGTGCAAAGCCGGTTCTACTCCAACAATTTTAAATACTGCTGAGGGTAAGGTTGGTGTTAGTATTTGTTACGATACATATGCAGTTCCTGAGCTTGAAAGATATTACGATGCTCAGGGTTGTAGAGTCCTTCTAAATCCAACTGCTACATCAAGAGGCAGCTATGATGAAAAGGATGGCTCATTAAATACAACTAATTGGCAATGGTATTATGAAAACAGACTTGAGTCCATTGTTGATAGAGATGGAATGTATATTGCAAGTGCTGATTTAGCAGGTAAAGAATATGATGAAAATGGTGAGTTGCTATATAACTTCCCAGGTGGTAGTGTTGTAATTGGTCCGGGTGGTACTAGTGACTCAGGTAAATATTCAAAGGATTATGCCGGTGGTGCATCAGTTCAAGAACCGGGAATGTATACAGGAGAAATTACTTTATCATCAGCTCGTGGTGGTGATGTAAACAGTTCAATCTTCCAACCTAACCTATATGCAGAATGGTATAAAGATTTAGCTGATGACACTAAGGAAGATAAAGTTTCTTCCGGTACAGTAAGTGACCCTACAATTGCAACAGTTAATTTCCAAGCAGTATGGGGTGATTTAGATAAAAACCTAGAACAGATGGAAAACTATATTGTAACTGCTAGTAAGAGTGATGCAGACATTATTGTATTCCCTGAAATGGCGCTACAAGGCTACTGTTCAGCATATGACCCTGAAAGTGCTACATATAGACTTGCAGTTGACAAGGCTATTACAAAGAAAGGCTACTATGCTAAGACACTTTCTGAATATGCAAAGAAATATGATATGTATGTAATCTTCGGTGCATCAGAAAAAATTCCGGCATCTGAAAATCCTGATGAACTTGATCAAGCATATAACTCAGCATTCTGTTGTAGTCCTGACGGTACAGTAACAACATATAGAAAGATTCAACCGGTAGAAGGTGCATGGTGTAAGAGTGGTACTAATCCGGTAATTATTGAAACTCCTTATGGTGGAATTGGTTTAAGTATTTGTAAAGATACTTATTCCTATCCTGAACTTGAAAGATACTATGGTGCTAAGGGTTGTAAGTTTATTGTGAATCCAACTGCAACTTCTCGTGGTGGTGCATCAAGATGGAGTTGGTACTATAGCAGAAGACTTGAAAGTATTGTTGATAGAGATAAACTTGTTGTTGTATCTGCTGACCTATGTGGTACTCAGTATGATAATGATGGTAATGCACATTCTACATTCCCCGGTGGTAGTTGTGTAATTGCTCCTCTAAGAAGTGCAAAGAACAGTAGTTATGTTGACTATGTTGCCGGTTCATCAAAATATGACCCTGAAAATGTTGGAATGAGCATTGGCAGAATCAATACTGCATCTAAAAAATATAGCATTGGCTTTAGTATTGCAGGATTTAACCCAAGCATTTATTCAACAATGTACGGTGTATTAGCCGGTACTAAGGATGTCAGCGAAATCACTGCAACTGACTCAGCAATTGTAAGTGTGTCAACTGAAATAGTAGATGCCTCTACACTTGAAAAGTCAGGTTATTCACTTGAGAGTAAAGTATATAATGTTGAAACAGGATTAACAACACCTTTCTATGGTGACTCAATTTATAAGAAACTATCAAATGTTACTGCATCTGTAGTAGGTGATAGCACATCAGAAGTATATTCAGTAGTTGATGGTAAGTTAACTAAGGTTGATACAACATATAGTGACGGTAAACTATCATTTACAACATCAGGTGGTACATATTGTGTAGCAAGCTATAAGGAACTTCCTACAACCGTTACTGTTAATAAATCTGCTAAAGTATATGTAAAGGGTAATTATCAGATTAAAGCTAATGTTAGTAACGGTAAAGGTACAACAACTTATAAGTCAAGTGACAGTAAGGTTGTAAAGGTATCTTCAACAGGTAAGGTAACTGCACTGAAGAAAGGTACTGCAACTGTTACAGTAACTAACAATGGTGTTTCAAGTGCTGTTAAATTCACTGTAAGAAAACCTACACTTAATAAGAAGGTAATTACTCTAAAAGCTAAAAAGTCCTTTACACTTAAAATTACAGGCAAAATCGGTACTGCTAAATTTAAGTCAAGCAATACTAAGGTAGCTACTGTAAGTGCTAACGGTAAAGTAACTGCAAAGAAAAAGGGTATTGCTTTCATTACAGTAAACACTAATGGCATTGTACTAAAGTGCAAAGTTGTTGTTAAATAATATTGATAATACTGCTTTCTCCTAATATTAAAATACTCATACAGATTGACCTTGCTTATGCAGGGTCAATTTTGTTGCAATAAAGTAATAGTTATGTTAGAATGAAACAACAGGATGTATATTTTTGTTTTTTGAAAAGAGGTATATATGAAAAAAATATTGATTATGGGTGGAACAATCTTTGTAAGTAAATATCTTGCTACATATTTTATTGCAAAAGGCGATGATGTTTATGTGTACAATAGAAATACACACAAACAACCGGAAAAAGCAAAGTTAATTGTTGGAGATAGGAACAATATCGGTGATTCTTTGAAACAATATGACTTTGATTTAGTGATAGCAGTTAATACTTATACAGGTGATGATATGAAGGAATTGTTGTCATCTTTGTCCACTATAAAAGATATAGTCTTCATTAGTTCCAGTGCAGTTTATCCTGAAACCTTACCACAGCCTTTTAAAGAGGAACAACTTGTAGGGGATAATTCAATATGGGGAGATTATGGAAGTAATAAAATAGAAGCTGAACAAGTATTGCTTAGTAAAGTTCCAAATGCTTATATAATAAGACCTCCTTATTTGTATGGAAAAATGCAAAATTTGTATAGAGAGGCTTTTGTATTTGATTGTGCTGAGATGAATAAACCTTTTTATATTCCTAATAATGGCGATATGAAATTGCAATTTTTTGATGTTGAAGATTTATGTAGGTTTATCGAAATCTTAATAGACAAAAAGCCTGACGATAGAATTTTTAATGTCGGTAACGAAAAAATTGACACAATTAATACATTTGTAGAAACTTGTTATAAAGTTGTTGGTTCTGAATTGGAGAAAAAATATGTAGATAAAGGCTACAATCAAAGGGATTATTTTCCTTTTCATAATTATAGTTATTGTTTAGATGTATCAAAGCAGAAAGAGCTAATGCCAACAACAAAGTCATTGTATCAAGGATTAAAAGAATCTTATGAATGGTACAAAAATCATAGAAATGATGTAAATAGAAAAGATTACATATCTTTTATTGAAAATGAATTAAAAGATATTTAAATATCACACAAAATTCATAAATCTATGATATAATAAGAAAAAAATTAAAAAGGAATGTATAATATGAAGAGATTAATTGTTATTGCACTACTTGCAACAATGATGATTGGTGTGACAGGTTGTGGCAATAGTACAGACACAGGTTCAAGTACAACAACTACTACAGCCCAAAGTACCACACAATCAACTACTGTGACAACAACTGCATCATCAGCTGATACAAATAGTGTTGCAGCTAATGTATATGACGGTACAGGTGAGAAACAAGGTAAAAAGCTGGTTTCTATTAAGTGGAAAGAAAAGTCTAAAATTAATGTAATCAACAGTATGTTACATACAAGCAATGTTATTACTAAGTCAGGTGGAGGAAAGGAAAAGACCTTTAAGGCATCTGATGCTGACAAGATTTATGAAGTTGAATTAGTTAATAAAAACTTTGCTAACAACTACTTCTTTGTTTATATTATTGATAACAAGGTTTATATGCTTGGCAAAGAATTTGCAAAGAATGAGAATACAGAAGTCAGTGGTTATGCTGATGTAACTGTTAAAGAATTTAATAGTCTTTTAAAATAAACTTTAGGCACTTACAGTTTTGTAGGTGCCTTTTTATGTGAAAACAAAAGAAAAAGCTAACCATAAAGGTTAGCATATAAGAAAGTTTTATAAAATTTGTATAATAACATAAAACAAAATCCCTACTCTTTCGAGTAGGGATAATTTATTTATAGTGGAAAAGTAATTTTAAATTACTTTACGTGCCATAGATCCTTAGCATATTCTAGGATTGTTCTGTCAGATGAGAACATACCTGCATTAGCAATGTTGATTAAGCACTTCTTACCAAATGCTGTTCTATCCTGATAATCCTTGTTGCCCTTAATCTTAGTATCAACATAATCCTGAAGATCAAGTAGTAGGAAGTAATGGTCTGGGTCATGCCAAGCAGTACCATTTAGGATAGCTGTGTATAGTTCAGCAAATGAACCTTCGCCAACTGCACCACCGTCAGAGAATGTACCGTCAACCAAAGTATCAAGAACTGCCTTGATTTCTGGGTTGTTATCATATACTTCTCTTGGGTTGTAAGTCTTGTTAGCCTTTAGTTCGTCAATTTCTTCAACTCTAGCACCGAAGATGTATTCATTTTCGATACCTGCCTGCTGAGCGATTTCAACATTAGCACCGTCATAAGTACCAAGTGTAACTGCACCGTTTAGCATAAACTTCATGTTACCTGTACCTGATGCTTCTGTACCTGCTGTAGAAATCTGTTCTGAGAAATCAGCAGCAACAACAATCTTTTCTGCATAAGAAACATTGTAGTTCTGTACAAAGTGAACCTTTAGCTTATCCTTAGTATCAGGGTCGTTGTTAACTAGTTTAGCAACTTCGTTGATGTACTTAATGATAGCCTTAGCTCTGGCATAACCAGGAGCTGCCTTAGCACCAAAGATAAATGCTGTTGGCTGCCAATCCTTTAGTTCGCCCTTCTTTAGCTTGTTATAAATCATAACAATTGAGAATGCGTTTAGTAGCTGTCTTTTATATTCGTGAAGTCTCTTAACCTGAATGTCAAAGATGAATGATGGGTCGATTTCAACACCTTCAGTATCCTTGATGTAGTTAGCAAGCTGAGTCTTCTTTTTCTTCTTAATTGTGTTAAATGCACGAACAGTCTTAGCGTCAATGTTCTTTTCCAGACCCTTAAGAACTGATAGATCCTTTAACCAACCATCGCCAACTCTTTCTGTGATGAAGTCAGATAGTTCTGGGTTACATAGACCTAACCATCTTCTCTGTGTGATACCGTTAGTCTTGTTCTGGAATCTTTCAGGATATAGTTCATACCATTCCTTTAGAACATCGTCCTTTAGGATTTCTGTATGAATCCAAGCAACACCATTTACATAAGAACCAACATAACAAGCTAGTCTAGCCATATGAACTAGGTCGCCGTCAATGATAGCCATTTTCTTAGCAAACTGTTCATCGCTAACACCCTTAGCGTGCATATCGTTGTATTCGTGAATAGCAATTCTTTCGATAATTGTAAGAATTTCAGGTAGAATTTCTCTAATTAGGTTCTTGTCCCACTTTTCAAGTGCTTCGCCAAGAACTGTGTGGTTTGTATAAGCAAATGTCTTCTGTGCAATATCAATAGCTTCTTCAAAACCAATACCTTCTAGACCTAGAAGTCTGATTAGTTCAGGAATAGAAATAACAGGATGAGTATCGTTTAGCTGAATAGCTGCATGACTTGAGAACTTGCTGAAGTCATTGCCGTACTTAGCCTTATATCTCTTAATAATATCCTGTAGGGAAGCTGAACAGAAGAAATACTGCTGTTTTAGACGAAGTAGCTTACCTTCGTGAGTACCATCGTTTGGATATAGAACAGAAGAAATGTTTTCTGCATCGTTCTTAGCCTTTACAGCTTCATCATAGTGTGATGCGTTAAATGCTAGGAAGTCGAATTCGTCAACTGCTTCTGCCTGCCATAGACGAAGAGTGTTAATGCTCTTTGCACCATAGCCAATAACAGCCATATCATAAGGTACAGCCTTAACTGTCTGATCCTGGAACTTAACTTCAACTGCATCTTCTTCTCTACGGATGCACCATGGATCTTCAAATCTCTGCCAGTTATCAGCAATTTCTACCTGATAACCGTCTTCGATTAACTGCTTAAATAGACCGTACTTATAACGGATACCATAACCGTCTAGTGGAACTTCCTGAGTAGCTGCTGAATCTAGGAAACAAGCTGCTAGTCTACCTAGACCACCGTTACCAAGAGCTGCATCATCAATATCTTCAAATACATTGATGTCAATACCTTTAGACTTTAGTAGCTTCTTAGTTGTGTCAAGAATACCCATGCAGTATAGATTGTTGTACATCATTCTACCCATTAGGAATTCAGCTGAGAAGTAGTATGCTCTTCTCTTAGAAGCTTCCTTCTTCTGACACTTTTCCCAAGTATCAGCAATTTCACCCATCATTGCTTTACCTAGGCAAAGGTGAAGTTCTGCCGGTGTAAGTTCCTTAAGAGTCTTACAGTAGTCGTTTTTTGCTGTTAATTCAAGATTTTCAATAATGCTCATTTTTTAATTTTCCTCCAGTCTTGAACTGTTGATTACCATTTCCTTTAGCTGGTCTGCTAGTTCATCTGTTAGCACACTGCCGTCAATTCTCCAAACCCAGTTACCACCAAGTGTTGATGGAACATTCATTCTTGCCTCTGTACCAAGACCAAGAATATCCTGCATCTGGATAATAGCTGTGTTAGCAACACTTTCGTATGCTGTTCTGATGATACCCCAGTTAAATGTTTCCCATTCAGGCATCTTACAGTATTGTCTAGCAAAAGCAACATCTTCAGGCTTAGCTTTTGCTGCCCAACCCATAAGGGTATCGTTGTCGTGTGTACCAGAATATACAACACAGTTTTCTGTGTAGTTGTGTGGTAAGTAATCATTAGCCTCACCACTATCAAAAGCAAACTCCAATACCTTCATTCCAGGGTAACCGGTTTCTTTTAGAAGTTCCTTTACACTGTCAAAAAGGTCGCCTAAATCTTCAGCAACGATTGGTAGGTCACCCAACTTTTCTTTCATCATATTGAAGAATTCAATGCCGGGACCGTCATACCAGTCACCACCGATAGCATTTTCGGCCGGATAAGGAATGGCATAATAAGTATCAAAAGCTCTAAAGTGGTCGATTCTTAGAATATCAAAGAGCTTTGATGCAGCAGCAATACGATTGAACCACCATTCATAATCTGTTTCTTTTAGATAATCCCAGTCGTACAATGGATTGCCCCATAGCTGACCTGTTGCAGAGAAATAGTCTGGTGGACATCCAGCTACTCTTACAGGTTGATTGTTTTCGTCAAACCAGAAAATTTCAGGATTTGCCCAAGTATCTGCTGAGTCCATAGCAACATAGATTGGCATATCACCAAGAATCTTGATGCCAAGGTCATTTACATACTTCCTGAATGCTTCCCACTGTTCATAGAACTTGTACTGTAGAAAACTCCAGAAGTCAATTTCATCCTTGAACTTTCTTTCGTATTTTTTAATAGCCTCAGGCTCACGAAGCTTGATTTCTTCGTCTGGCCATTCTGTCCAGGCTTTCATATCAAAGTTTTTCTTAACAGCCATATAAAGGGCATAGTTCTTTAGCCACTTGCTGTTCTTTCTCTTGAAAGTAGTAAAAGGCTTTCTGTCGCAATTCTTCTTGAAATTCTCAAATGCAACTCTTAGTACATCAAATCTGTACCAATAAATAGTAGCATAGTCGATTTCAAATTCTGAGTCGCCCCAGTAACCCTTGTCAATATCTTCTTGAGTAAGTAAACCTTCTTCCTTGAGAGTATCAAGGTCGATCATATATGGATTACCTGCAAAAGTTGAAAAAGACTGATAAGGTGAGTCGCCGTAGCTTGTAGGACCAACAGGAAGAATCTGCCAGATCTTCTGACCTGCTTTCTTCAAAAAGTCTGCAAACTCACGAGCTTCTTTACCTAGTGTACCAATACCGTAAGGAGAAGGTAAACTAGTAATAGGCATTAAAATGCCGGCTTCTCTTGCCATAATGTCAACTCCGTTCGTTAATATTTAGTTGTCTATTTTCCGTTTAATGGAATACCAATATTAAAAATGTTGTGTTTGTTTCGGTTGCCTACACAACTTAGGCAAAAACCAACTTCTAAAATTTTACCATAAATCTTGACAAAAATCAAGTATTTTCTATTCTACTGAGTTCCTAGTAGCCTTGATTGCAAGTAGCATACATAGGTTTGTAGTCATTGTTCGCACTTCATTCCTAGAATGTGGTGTATAGTGGCAAAGTTCAGCCCTATATATTGTGGTACTTTCTTTTGTTGCAATTCCTATAAAAACTAATCCCACAGGCTTTTTGGCTGTTCCACCGGTAGGTCCGGCAATGCCTGTTGTTGATACCCCTATATCAGATGAGGAAAGTTCCTTGATTCCTTCACACATCTGAGTAGCAGTTTCTTGGCTAACTGCACCTACTGTATTTAGTATTTCGTTACTAACACCTAAGACTTTGTTTTTGATTCTGTTTGCATAGGAACAAACACCTAATTCAAAAACATTACTTGCACCACTGACATTTGTAATCCTCTGTGAAATCATACCACCGGTACAACTTTCGGCAGAACTGATTTTCAAATTTCTGTCTGTCAGTTCCTTTACAAGGGTGTTTTCTAAAGTAGCAGTATCTATATCTTTCATTAAGTTATAATAATCTTTGTCTGTGATTAAAGTAGCCATTTTATCACCTCGTTATTATTTTATCAAAAAACCTTATCTATTGCAATTATAGTTGTGTTTTGTTATATTAGTTATAGACTAAAATGACTTTACGGTAATTTTATTTGGGTGAACATTGTTTGCCCTACCTTTTATAATATAGGATACAAGGAGCAAAGCTATGCCACATTTTTTTGTTGATGAAGAAATTGAGTCAAAGGAATATTCACTTTTTGGTGAAGATGGTCGCCATATATCAAAAAGTCTTAGAATGAATAAGGGTGAATCCCTAACTTTGTGTTCACCCAGTGGTACTGTCCATAATTGTGTAGTTGAAGAAATAAGTGGTGATATGGTAAAGGTAAATGTTCTTTCCAGCAAAATTTCCGAAGCTGAACCTGATGTAAAGGTAACACTTTATCAAGCCCTACCTAAAGGTGACAAAATGGAGCTTATTATTCAAAAGGCAGTTGAAATCGGTGTAAGTGAGATTGTGCCTGTTATTTCTTCAAGATGTGTCAGCAGACCTGACAAAAAGTCATTAAGTAAGAAAACAGTCAGATGGCAAAAAATTGCAAAACAAGCTGCTATGCAAAGTGGCAGAGGAATTGTACCTAAAGTTAGGGAATGTATTTCCTTTAATGATGCAGTAAAAAGTGCTAAAGGAGATAAAGTTATTTTTTATGAACTTGGTGGAGAAAGTGTAAAAACTATTCTAAAAGATAAACCAAGTGAAATAAGTATGTTTATTGGCAGTGAAGGTGGATTCAGTTCTGAGGAAGTTAACCTTGTTACAGAAAACGGTGGCAGAAAAGCTACCCTAGGTAAAAGAATTTTAAGGGCAGAAACTGCACCTTTAGTTGCATTAACTTTAATTATGTATGAAACAGACAATATGGAATGAGGTAATAAAAATGACAGGAATTATTTGTGCATTAAAAATTGAAGTTGACGGTTTAAAGTCAGCAATGGATAGTAGCGAAGAGAAAACAATCGCAGGTCTTGACTTTATCAGTGGTAAAATCAACGGTAAGGATGTTGTACTTCTTGAATGTGGCATCGGTAAAGTAAATGCTGCTATCGGTACTCAGATTATGATTGACTACTATAAGCCTGATGTAATTATCAATTCAGGTATTGCAGGTAGTTTAAGTAAAGACTTAAAGATTGGCGACATTGTTATTTCTAAGGATTGTGTTGAACATGATATGAACGGTACTGCAACCGGTGATCCTAGAGGCGAAATCTGGTACACCGATGAAAGAAGAATTGACATTCCGTCAGATAAGGCTACATATGAAAAGTTATATGAATGTTGCAAAACTATTGATGACATTAATGTTGTTGTTGGCAGAGTAGCAACAGGTGATATTTTTATTGCTGATGTGGATAAGAGAAAGTTTATTGCAGACAAATTCGGTGCTTTATGTTGTGAAATGGAAGGTGGAGCAGTTGGCCATGTTTGTTACAGAAACAAAGTGCCATATGCAGTTCTTCGTTCAATTAGTGACGATATGAACCACAATGAATTCTTAGATTTTGAGAAGTTTAAGGTTCTGGCTGCTGAACATTCAATTAAAGTTATGAAAGAATTTTTAAAATAATCATTACACTAAGAAAGCCTTACAGAGTTCTGTAAGGCTCTTACTTTAGTATCTATATTTCATTTTTGTTTCTATTATATCTACAGCTTCAAGAACCTTCTTGTATTTTAGGTACTTGATTTTGTAGAATTTTCTTTTGTTTGAATAAACATAAATTCTTAGATGAGCAGTTTTGTAAAAAACCTGGAAAGGACTTTGCCTAATCTGTACATACTGAATTTTGTCATACGGAATGTAAGTTCTTGTAATGTTCAGCTTATCAAAGTAATCAATCTGTACTGCCTTGTCACAAATGGTTATACTACTTTTTGTGTAGGAATAAATTCTGAAAAATAGCCAGTAAACAAATACTCCAAGTATAGCAAATAAAGGAAATCTAACAATTTCTGCAAAATAACCTAGGTAGTGAAGTATTAGCATTGCTGCAACAGTACCTAATATACAATAGAAAGGAAACCATAGGTAGGACATAAATTCTGTCTTTTTAGGTTTAACTTTGTAGTTTTCTTCTGTTGGCAGAGTTGTGATTTTGCTGAGAATTTTGTTGATATTTTCTTCTCTGTCAGCAGGTATAAGCAAACTTCTGTCACCTTTTTGTGCACCACTGCCTATTGTTTGAATGTAGGCACTTTTTAGACGAAGAAGTAACATCAGTACACTTTGCTTTATTTGAATTGCATTTAACTTTTCTGTAGTTGTAACAAATTCATATCTGTTCAGTAATCCTCTTGAAATGTGGATTATGTTATTTTTTATCTTTGTTGAGAAAAACGCATTGCTTGAAAGCTGATACACATAGGCAATACCCCAACAAATTATCAGTAATGTTGCAAGACCGGATACAGCAGGAGGTACACCAATCTTAATAATGTAAGAAGAAATATCCAGCCTATTTACAAAATAGTTTTTAAAAATATCCACAACAATATCGGAGGTTTTATATAGGACAGGTGCTATAATAAGCAAACCTGTAAGTGCGTTACTCCATGTTGCAGCCATTAGAATTATTCTAAGGAAACCACCATTATACTTTAGGTCAACATCTTCTTTGCCGAAAATTTCAGTCTTTAGTGCAAGGTCGTTCTTTTTACTTAGAAAAAGATTGTAGTCACCTTTAGAAGTATAAGAACCGGGTGTGTTTATAATAACCTTCCTTGCTCTGAAAATTCTGTACATAAATGCCCTTTCAACATAAACAGACTGAATACAGTTGTAGGGAATATCAGCTCTTTTTTTAAAGAAAAATCCTTTCTTTGTATAGACACTTTTCTCCTTCTCCAGGTACATTGTACTTCTGTATTCAAGAATAATATACGCAAATAGAAAAACAACACACAAAGCAGAAATAGAAAAGTTAGTGATAAAAGCAGCAGTTGTTGTTGGCTTATACAAAAGGTTTTGTAATACCGGAACAACAAGCAAAGGAAATAGCCTTGTTAAATCATATAAAATTGTATAGAAGTGAGCTTTCTTGTATAGCTTTCTGTTCCTAAATTTCACAACTATATCCTTTCTTTATTCTTTGTATGACCTAAATAATCTTCCTAAGTCGGCATCAACCTGACTGACATAAGTAGTAGCACCTGCAGTATGGAATGCTACAGTATAAACCTTGAAAAGCCTTTGTATCGGTGTTTGGATAAGTTCAACATACTGAATTTTCTTTGCCATTATGTTCATTCTTTTTCTCATCAATATACCTTTGGTTATGGTGATACCGTCTTTCCTTACAACAAGTGTTGTAACATGATAAACAAGAGGTACGGCAATAAGGTATATAATTAAGAATGTTAACAAATCCACTCCGGCAACAATAAAAGCTATTAAAGGTGAAAAAATATATATGCCACCACTAATAAATGCAAAAAGTAAACAAACCATAGCACATCTTGTACGCCAAACTTTCTTTGCATTTTTGGATAATTTTCGTTCCATTAGTTACTCCCAATAAAAAATATATGTATAATCATTATATATAAAATGAAACGACTTGACAAGTTGATATTTTTAAAGTAGAATATTATACAGAAGACCAAGGCTTTTTCTAAATAATTTAATGATACTAAAAGTAATGATCAGGAGAAGTAAGTAGCAAAATCTTTTCAGAGAGTTGTCGGATGGTGCAAGGCAATATGATCGGCTGGTGAAAGTAACCTGTGAACTTAACATTCCAAAGGGAAACTCAGTAGAGTGTTACGGTAGTTCTCCGTTAACAGAACAGCATTCGGTTGTTGCCTGATGTGTAAGGCTTATTTTTATAAGCGAAGTAGAGTGGTACCACGGGGTTTATTAGCTTCGTCTCTTATGAGACGGGGTGTTTTTTTATTTCCGAAACTTTTAGTTATTTTGAAAAATAAAGAGATAGGGGAAAAGAATATGCAATTAACAGGTGCAGAAATTATATGCGAATGTTTACTTGAACAGGGTGTTGACACAGTATTTGGTTATCCCGGTGGTGCAGCACTAAATACATATGATGCTCTTTACAAGTATAGCGACAAAATCACTCATATCCTAACTGCTCATGAACAGGGTGCTGCTCATGCTGCTGATGGTTATGCTCGTTCAACCGGCAAGGTTGGTGTTGTATTTTCAACATCAGGTCCTGGGGCTACTAACCTTGTAACAGGTATTGCAACTGCGAATATCGACTCAATTCCTATGGTTGCTATCTGTGGTAATGTACAGAGAGATTTACTTGGCAGAGATGCTTTTCAGGAAGTTAATATTTCAGAAGTTGTTAAGCCAATTACAAAGGCTTCTTTCCTAGTAATGGAAATGGAGGACTTAGCTCCAACAATCCGTAAGGCTTTTGAAATTGCTCAAAGTGGCAGAAAAGGTCCTGTTCTTGTTGATGTACCTAAGGATATTACTGCTATGAAGTGTGAATACACTCCAAAGGAAAAGTTTGTTCCTAATAATGAGTTTAAGGCTCAGGATGATGCAATTAAGGAAGCTCAAGAAATTTTAAGAAATGCTAAAAGACCAATGATTTATGCCGGTGGTGGTATTATTTCTGCAAATGCTTGTGATGAATTTGTTAAGTTTGCAGAGAGAATTGACGCTCCTGTATGTTGTTCACTAATGGCACTAGGCTGTATGCCTGCCGACCACCCACTATTTGTTGGTAATATCGGTATGCATGGTGGTTACGAAACAGGTATGGCAACAGATAATGCTGATGTTATCATTGCTTGTGGTGCAAGATTTTCTGACAGAGTTGCAGGGGATAGAGAAAAGTTTGGTCAACAAGCTACTATTATTCAGCTTGATATTGATGCTCACGAAATTCACAAAAATGTTAAGGTTGACAACTGGGTTATCGGCGATTTAAAGGATACACTTGTTAAGGTTGTTGATGGATTAGAACAGAAGAGCAACCCTACTTGGATTGAACAGATTATGGATTGGAAGAAGAAAATCACTATCAGCGATATTAACAAAGAAGGTTACTGCCATCCATATCAGATTCTTGACGAAATTAACAAGATTAAGTCTAGTGAAGACATTGTTGCAACTGATGTTGGTCAGCACCAAATGTGGGTTGCACAGAGAACAAATTTCTTTGAACCAAGAACATTCCTAACATCAGGTGGTTTAGGTACAATGGGCTTTGGTATGGGTGCTGCTATCGGTGCAAGTATGGGCAATATGGACAAGAGAGTTTTCTTAGTAACAGGTGACGGTTCTTTCCATATGAACATTAATGAACTTGTAACAATGAAGTCATATAACATTCCTGTTGTAGTTGTTGTTATGAACAACTCAGTTCTTGGTATGGTTCGTCAATGGCAAAAGCTATTCTACGGTTGCAGATTCTCAAACACAGACCCACACAGAGCAACTGACTTTGTAAAGGTTGCCCAGGGTTACGGCATTAAGGGCTTAAGAATTACTAAGCCTGAGGAAATTCATGATGTGCTAAAGAAGGCATATGATATGAATGAACCTGTAGTTGTTGATTGTGTAATCAGTCCTGATGAAAATGTACTACCAATGATTCCTCCGGGAAAAACAGTAAACGAAATTGTTACTTCAATGGATTAATTAAATATAAATTTATTATTAGCAAAGGTGCTTGTCTTATGATAAGCACCTTTCTGTCATTTTGTCATAAATTAAATTTGTTAATCATATAGAATTAATAGGAATTTATCTTGCTAAAGTTAAAAAATTGTGATAAAATGAAAGATATACATATTAAAAATTAGATTACTATACCATTTTAAAGGATGTGATTTTCATGGGTAAATATAGCGACCTTACTCCTGAAATTATAGAACTAAGTAAAATTTGTTGCAAAAACAGTCTTATTGACCCTAGCAACTATGATAAGTATGATGTTAAGAGAGGGCTTAGAGACTCTAACGGTAAAGGTGTTCTTACAGGTTTAACAGAAATCTCAGAGGTTAACTCTGTTATTGAAGATGAAAACGGAAACAGAACTCCTATTCCCGGTGAACTTTTCTACAGAGGTTATAGCATTGAGGACTTAGTAAATGGCTTTATCCATGATAAGCATTATGGATTTGAAGAAGTTTCTTATTTGCTACTGATGGGGGATTTGCCTAACCAAGAACAGTTTGAAGAATTTAATCAGCTACTTGGTTACTACAGAACTTTGCCTGATACATTTGTTCGTGACATTATTATGAAAGCTCCATCAAGAAATATTATGAATGCTTTGTCTAAGGAAGTACTTACACTTTACAGTTATGACGAAAAAGCAGAGGACACTTCTGTTCCTAATGTACTTCGTCAATGTATTCAGTTAATTGCACTTTTACCTGTACTTGCAGTATATAGCTATCAGGCATTTAACTATTTCCACAACAAGCAGAGTTTGTTTATCCATTCACCACAGCCTCACCTATCTACAGCAGAAAATATTTTGTATATGCTACGACCTGACAGTCAATATACAAAGTTAGAGGCTAAGCTACTTGATATGGCACTTGTTCTTCATGCAGAACATGGTGGTGGTAACAACTCAACTTTCACAACTCATGTTGTAACATCATCAGGTACAGATACATATGCAGCTATTGCAGCAGCACTTTGTTCTCTAAAAGGTCCTAAGCATGGTGGTGCAAACATTAAGGTTGTAAAAATGTTTAACCATATTAAAAGACATGTAACAGACTATAACGATAAAGAACAGATTCGTGACTATCTAATCAAAATTCTTAACAAAGAAGCATTTGATAAGTCAGGTCTTATATATGGTATGGGTCATGCTATTTATACAATTTCCGATCCAAGAGCAAGAGTATTCAAGGGCTTTGTTAAGTCACTTTCTGAAGAAAAAGGCAGACAGGCAGAGTATCAGCTATATAATAATGTTGAAGAAATTGCAGCAGAACTGATTATGCAGAGAAGAAAGACAGATAAGAAAATCTCTGCTAATGTTGACTTTTACAGTGGCTTTGTTTACAGTATGCTTGACTTACCAACAAAGTTGTTTACTCCACTTTTTGCTATTGCCAGAGTTAGTGGTTGGTCTGCTCATAGACTGGAAGAACTTGTAAACCCAAGTAAGATTATTCGTCCTGCATATCAGAATGTTCACGATAGACAGAACTATGTTCCTATGGACGAAAGAGATTAAAATACAAATTAATCAATTCATAAAGAAAAGGTGTTGCAAATGCAACACCTTTTTTATGTTTATATTATAAAATTACTTGATTCTTTTCTTGTAAAGTTCAAGTCCCTCTTTACCGGTAATATGTTCCGGTGTAATCTCAACCATAGCCATTGTTTTAATGTCAGAATTAATGTTGAACATTCTGTTTTCTTCTGTGTCTGTTGGATGAAATTTCTTTGCAAAGTCATAAATAACTTTTTTGATTTCCTCTTTATCATCCATAATTTTTGCATTACCGAAAACAACAACACTTTCATAAGCAGTTGTATATTTCTCAGGAATAATCTTGTCTTGAGAAATCACACAGAAACTTACCTTAGGGTTGTTCTTTATACTGTCAAATTTGTGACCTTCACTTGCACCGTGAAAATAAATTTTTCCATTATAAAACATATAGTTAAGTGGAACAGTATATGGATAGCCGTTGTCACCGTTAACTGCTAAAATTCCTACCTTGCCATTTTCAAGAATAGCAATAGCCTCGTTATCGGGAATTTGTTGCTTTTTTCTTCGCATTTCTCTAAACATAAGAACCTCTATTATTCGTAATTCCTGACTAAGCTGATAACTGTACCCAGCAGTACAACCTCATCAACAATAATCGGTTCAAATAGTTCATTTTCAGGTTGAAGTCTGTAGTGACCGTTTTCCTTATAAAATCTTTTGCAAGTTGCCTCATCTTCAATAAGTGCAATTACAATGTCACCATTATTTGCTACAGGTGTTCTATGTACAATAACAATGTCACCGTCAAGAATACCGGCATTAATCATAGATTCACCGTCAATTCTTAGGGCAAAAAGCTCTCTGCCTCTTTTTAGATTCTCTGTTACAGGTACATATCCCTCAATATCTTCAACTGCTAAGACCGGTAAACCGGCAGTAACTCTACCCATAATAGGAATTTGGTTTACCTTTTCTTCACCGGCAATTCTAATACTACGGTTAAGACCTTTATCTCTTTCGATTAAACCCTTTTCTTCAAGGGATTTTAGGTGAAGATGTACTGTTGAAGTAGATTTTAGTCCTGTGTGTTCACAAATCTCTCTAACAGATGGCACTCTGCCTTCTTCACTACATTCTTTTATATAGTCAAAAACTTTTTGCTGACTTTTTGTTAGTGGTTTCATAGTAATCACCTCACAACTGTTTTACATATTGTAACATATAATTATAAAAAAATCAAACAAATGTTTGATTAATTCTAGTCAAAGTCCCATTATTTGTACTTATCTCACTTTAGTGCAGTTAAAAATTTATCTTTGTTGCTATTTTTTATAGCAATGTAAAAAGAAACATTATCTTCTTTGTCAAGTATAGAGATAAAAACTCTCCCATCAGGATAAGAAAATTCACTAAAAAAGCTAGGTACAGATTACTTTGACTTATATCTAATTCATCAACCAATGGGTGACTATTACGGTGCTTATAAAGCTATGGAAGAAATGTATAAAGAGGGTAGGCTAAGTGCTATCGGTGAAAAACAAAGTGAGTTTTCACACAACCAACAAAAACCTTTCAGTTTTCTATAACAACAAAACTGATTTTTGGGTATATAATATAGGCGTACTAAAGAAATGGAGCCGCAACCATTTCAGTACATTGTTCTACCCTCCTCAATGTTAATCCACAAAAAGATTTACATTGTACCCCTCATTTTAATGAAAACAAAGCACCGAGCTATCCACAAGGCTCGGTGCTTTGCTGTGTAATAGAGTATAATTCAGTAGAACAAATTTAGGTAAAAATTAAGTTAAAAGTATTGTGATTTCTTGACTTTATGCACTTTTGGTGCTAAATTGATATAAGAAAATATTGGAGGTGAAGTTAATGGACAGTTGTGATAGTTTTGGTGGGTGTATTGTTTATGGTGATATGGAAGTTAGAAATGTAGCACTGTCTGTTGATTTTGATATTTTATTTTAATTTAATATTATTCTGTACCACCGTATTTATCCTAATACTACGCAACGATAATTTGTGAAGCTGCTATGGATAGTGGTGGTATTTTTATGCCTATTTTTAGGTAGTAGGAGGTAATATTAATGAATAAAGTAACTAAACCAATGTATTCCGATGAAGTACTAAAGATTTTCAGAAGTAATCTTCCTAAGGAAGAATTAATAGAAAAAATTTCTGATTACCATATGGGTGATATTGCCGATGCATTTGAGAAAATGACACCGGAAGAAAGAAAGTCACTATACCCTGTGTTAGGTGTTGAAATGGTAGCTGAGATATTCTCTTATATTGAGGACTCAGAAGAATATATCAAAGAAATTAATTCTGATAAAGTAGCTAACTTGATTTCAGAAATGGACTCAGATGACGCTGTTGATATTCTGGAAAAGTTAAGTGATGCTGACAGAAAGAGAATTGTTGCTTTACTTGATAATGATGCAAAACAAGATGTTAGTATGATTTTGTCATATGAAGATGATGAAATCGGTAGTGAGATGACAACTAACTATATTGTTGTAAAGAAAAATCTTACTATTAAAGAGGCTACCCATCAGCTAATTACTCAAGCAGGAGAAAATGACAACATTAATACTATATATGTTGTTGATGATAAAGATAGTTTTTACGGTGCTATTGACTTAAAGGACTTGATTGTTGCAAGGGAATATCAATCCCTTGATGAATTGATTATAAAGTCCTATCCATATGTAAAGGCTAATGAAAAAATAGTTGATTGTATTGAACAGTTAAAGGACTATGCAGAAGACTCAATTCCTGTACTTGATGACAATAAGCATATCCTAGGTGTAATTACTGCTCATGATATTGTTGAAGTTGTTGATGAAGAACTTGGTGAAGATTATGCAAAGCTAGGTGGTTTGACTGCTGAAGAAGATTTAAACGAAACAACCTTGCAAAGTACAAAGAAAAGATTGCCTTGGCTGATAATCTTGTTATTCTTAGGAATGGGTGTTTCTTCAGTTGTTGGTATGTTTGAAACTGTTGTTGCAGTTATTCCTATTGTAATATGTTTTCAATCACTAATCCTTGATATGGCAGGTAATGTAGGTACACAGTCACTGGCTGTTACAATTCGTGTGCTTATGGATGAAAACTTAAAAGCATCTGATAAAGTTAAGCTGATGTTTAAAGAAGTAAGAGTAGGTTTTTCTAATGGTCTTTTACTTGGAACTATGTCATTTATTTTTGTAGGATTGTATATTTTCTTGTTTAAAGGTAATACATTCGGATATTCTTTCTTAGTATCCGGTTGTGTTGGATTTTCACTTTTAGCCTCAATGGTTATTTCAAGTTTGGTAGGTACTTTAGTGCCTATGTTCTTTAGCAAGATTAAGGTTGACCCTGCAGTAGCCTCAGGTCCACTGATTACAACAATAAATGACCTTGTTGCAGTAGTAACTTACTACGGTATGGTATGGATATTCTTAATTGATATTTTTAAGTTAGCATAGATGGATAATAAAGTTTTCTCATAATTTTCACATAACTGACAGATATATTTCAAATTATTATAACAGTAAAAACAAATTGTAGGGTTACACTATAACTGTACTAAAGAAATGGAACCGCAACCATTTCAGTATATTGTTCTACCCTCCTCAATGTAATCAATAAGATTTACATTGTACCCCTCATTTTTAATGAAAGACACAAAGCACTGAGTTATCCACAAGCTCAGTGCTTTGTTATTTTTACAGAAAGTTTTTCTAATACTTTTCACATAAATTACAAGTATATTTCAACTATTTGTAAAGTGGAAAACATATTGACTTTATATACTATAAGCGTACTAAAGAGATACAGAGCTTTAGATACATTGTTTTAACTCCTCAAATAAAACATTGAAAAACCCCTCATTTTTTCATTAAGTCAAAAACACCGAACATTAGGTTCGGTGTTTTGCCTTTTGTAATGTGTTTTTTCTTTTCACACAAAGCACATTTATAATTCAACCGTTACTAACAGTAAAAACAAAGTGGTGCTTTATACTATAACCAAGCTAGAAAAATATAGAAATTAATTAACTTATTATATAGTAAAAATTGTAAAGGAGATTATTATGGCTTATTTAACAGAGAAGAATATAGAAACTATTGCATATAGTATTGTACAGCAGTATATGAATATTTATAACATCAGCAGTAATGAAGTCTTTAAGGTTAGCCCTGAGAATGTAGCAAATATGCTGGGTATTAACATTGAGTATGTTGACTTTAACGATAAAAAGGTTCTGGGCAAAGTTACTTTGTGTGATGTGAAGGATAAGATAGGTGAAAGAGAAGTAACCCTTAATAACCAAACTGTTTATGTGAATAAACAGTTGCTAAAGGGCAGTAGTGGTCAAAAAAACTTTGTAACAATGTGTGGAATTTCTTTCTGGATTCTTAACCGTATTAATAGTGACTTGTATGGTGAAAAGTACCGTAAAAAGCCTATTACTTTAAGGGATGCACCAAGCGATGATATTATTGAAGGTATCACTTCTACTTTAGCATTAGAAATATTGATGCCAAAAGAAACTATCAATTTAGTTTTTAACAAGGTTTATGGTGTTGATAAACTGAATATTATCAATCCTGTTGTGGATAAAAGTAACTTTATAAAGTTTAACGCAATGGCTGATATGTTCGGTGTAACTAAAGAGATTTTGGCTATCAGACTACAGAAGATGGGTAAGCTGACCGAATATCAGTTTTGTGGTTATGAAAACTTGTTGCAACTGCTTATGGCGTTGAAGAACTACCATTGCAAGGCTTAGTTTGTGAACAAAATATAGATTTACTATGAATAAATTTACTATTATAAATCTTTAGTGAATTTGTTATAAAAACTTTTAACTTTTTTCAAAAAAACCATTGACATTTTATATTTATGTGGTATTATTTAATTGAAGAAGAAAAGAAATAGTAAACAAGATATAAACATTCTAGAGTGTTATTATATAAGCGTACAGTGTATTACAAGGAGGTATTACCGATGTACCACGGGATTATAGTTCTTGCCGTAGTTTTGGTTTTAATGACTTTACTTTTAGCTACATGTGTTGGGATTGTATTATATATGAATAGATCTAGCAAACCAACAATTAGCAAATCAGATAACGATAATGTTAAGAAGAAACAACCAATTCCCGACATTGAAAACCTTGATATGGTGGCTTTGTTCGGTAAAAAAGCCTAATTTTATCA
Source organism: Ruminococcoides intestinihominis (assembly GCF_040096285.1). Classification (NCBI taxonomy): domain Bacteria; kingdom Bacillati; phylum Bacillota; class Clostridia; order Eubacteriales; family Oscillospiraceae; genus Ruminococcoides; species Ruminococcoides intestinihominis. Next base: position 25,877 of record NZ_JBBMEY010000004.1, read on the forward strand.
AGTAAATTACAATTGAATATTTAAAAATTTGAACTTAATTGTTCAAAACATCTACACAAATAAAATTAAATTTAATTAATACGAAAAATTAATTAAGAATTTGTTTTAACTTTTATTATAATTCCATTGTCACGTATGTGATAAATATAGGTGGCTTACTAAGATGTAATACTTACGGATAAAATTTTAATTTTAATTTGGAAGGACATAAGGAACATACCCAATAAGGTATGTTCCTTTTTGTGTTCCTATATATTTTTACAAAAAGTATTTGACAAATATTATTTTTAATGGTATTATAATTGCAAATCAAACAGGGGAGCTACAAAAGTGGCTGAGAGTAAGGTGTGCGCCTTAGACCCTTAACCTGATTCGGATAATGCCGACGTAGGGAGCTTTAAGATAGGATTTTTATGGCACTGTGCGTTTGCATAGTGCTTTTTTATTTGAGGAGGAACAATAATGGAAAAGAGAAAAAAGACTATCTTAAGATTGTGTGAAAGTGCTATTATGATTGCACTTGCTACTGTGTTAAGTATGATTAAGTTTGCAAACCTACCTTTTGGTGGCAGTGTAACACTTTGCAGTATGTTACCACTTGTACTGATTGCTTACCGTTATAAGTGGAAGTGGGGAGTACTTACCGGTGTTGTTTATGGACTGGTACAAATGGTACTTGGAGCAAACAACCTTTCTTACGGTACATCAGTTTTAGCAGTTATACTGATTATTTTGTTTGATTACCTTGTAGCTTTTGGTGTAATTGGTTTTGCCGGTGTGTTTAGAGATAAATTCCACAACCAACCACTTGAAATTGCTTTAGGTGCATTTCTTGCTTGTGCATTAAGATATATCTGTCACTTTATTTCAGGTTGGGCAGTATGGAAAATGTGGGCACCTGAGGGACAACCTGCTTGGTTATATTCCGTAACATACAACGCAACATATATGGTACCTGAAACTATTGTAACAATTGTTGTTGGTGTATTAATTGCACTTGTACTTGACTTTAGGAAGGACACAGTTGGTGCATTAAAGAGAGCATAAGTATTTAACATATATCTACTATTACAGCAAAAAAGCCTAGGGAATAAAACCCTAGGCTTTTTGCTGTATATAATGTTGTGAATTAGTCTGAATCAAGTTTAAGAACTGCCATAAATGCTTCCTGTGGAACTTCAACAGAACCAAGCTGACGCATTCTCTTCTTACCTTCTTTTTGCTTTTCAAGTAGTTTCTTCTTACGAGTAATGTCACCACCGTAACATTTAGCAAGAACATCTTTACGCATAGCTTTAACAGTTTCTCTGGCAATAATCTTACCACCGATACAAGCCTGAATTGGCACTTCAAATAACTGTCTTGGAATTTTTTCCTTTAGCTTTTCTGCCATTTTTCTTGCTCTGCCATATGCTTTATCTGCGTGAATAATAAATGAAAGTGCATCAATTACTTCACCGTTTAGCATAATGTCAAGTTTAACCAGCTGACTTTCTCTGTAATCCTTTAGTTCATAGTCAAAGGATGCATAACCTCTTGTCCTGCTTTTTAGTGTGTCAAAGAAATCATAAATAATTTCAGCAAGTGGCATTTCATAGTGAATATCAACTCTATCTGAGTCAATATAATCCATACCCACAAAGATACCTCGTCTATCCTGACAAAGCTCCATAATGTTACCTACATATTCTGATGGTGCATAAATATGAGCATCAGTCATAGGTTCTTCAGCCTTTGCAATAAGTGCAGGGTCAGGGTAATTAGTAGGGTTACTAATCATTTCAACAGTACCGTCAGTTTTTGTAATTCTGTAACTAACTGATGGTGCAGTTGTAATAAGGTCAAGGTTGTATTCTCTTTCAAGTCTTTCTTGGATAATTTCCATATGAAGCAGACCTAAGAAACCACATCTAAAACCAAAGCCTAAAGCAACAGAAGTTTCTGCATCAAATGTTAGTGATGCGTCATTTAGCTTTAGCTTTTCCAAAGCATCTCGTAAGTCACCGTACTTTGCACCGTCAGCAGGATAGATACCACAGAATACCATTGACTGTGCTGCTCTGTAACCCGGTAAAGGTTCTTCTGCCGGATTAGATACAAGAGTAACTGTATCACCAACTTGTGCATCCTGTAGACTTTTGATAGATGCTGCAATATAACCAACTTCACCAGCATAAAGACCATCTCTCTGCTCAAGAGAGGTTGCTCTCATATAGCCACATTCAACAACTTGAAATGTACTGCCTGTTGCCATTAGCTTAAATTCATCACCCGGGTGAATTTGACCGTCTTTAACTCTAACATAAATAATAACACCCTTGTAGCTATCGTAGTAACTATCAAAGATTAATGCTCTTAGTGGGTCGTTGTAGTCACCTGTAGGGGCAGGTACATCACTGACAATTCTTTCCATAACATCGTGAATGTTAAGTCCTGTCTTTGCTGATACACAAGGACAACCCTCTGCCGGAATACCGATAACATCTTCGATTTCTTTAATTACTCTGTCAGGGTCGGCACTTGGTAGGTCGATTTTGTTAACAACCGGTACAATCTCAAGACCACCGTCAACTGCAAGATATGTGTTAGCAAGGGTTTGAGCCTCAATACCCTGACTGGCATCAACTACAAGCACAGCACCTTCACAAGCTGCAAGTGAACGAGATACTTCATAGTTAAAGTCAACATGACCCGGAGTGTCAATTAAGTTGAATTGATAAGTTTCACCATCATCTGCTTTGTACAGTAGTGTTACTGCGTGAGCCTTAATGGTGATACCTCTTTCTCTTTCAAGATCCATATCGTCAAGAATTTGGTCTTCCATTTCTCTCTTTGCAACTGATTCTGTCTGTTCAAGAATACGGTCGGCAAGTGTGGATTTACCATGGTCGATATGAGCAATTATGCTGAAATTTCTAATTTTGTCTTGTGGAAATGACATATAATCACCTTTATATTAAAACTTTCTTTTTTATTTACTATCCATATCATTATAACATATAAAAAATTGCCCGACAAGATGTCAGGCAACTTCTTTAGATTTTATTTTAAATCTGTGTAAATGTAGTGAGAAATATCTTTCCTTGTGTCTTTCCAACTGTTCATTTGGATAATCCATGCACCTGCATCTGTAGTTCCATCTGTCCAACCTGAAGTTTCTTCCGGATAACACTTATCACTGGTTTTGTAGGTGAAGAACTTGTAACTGTATTTGATTAGCCAGTTTAAATCATTCTTGCTTAAATCAGTTAGGATGTATTTCTTTAGCTTGTTTGTAATAGCTTTGATTTCCTTAACGGAAGAATTCTTGTATGACTCAATAAGACCCATTAACATTCTTCTTTGACGAGATGTTCTTGTAAAGTCTGAACCTGAGAACTGCTCTGAACCTCTGTCACGACAGAACCAAAGTGCCTGTTGACCGTTTAATTTCTGTGAACCATCCTTAACCTGTACTTCGCCGTAAGTACCGGCCTGACCGTTCTTGTTTAACTGCCAGTTAATGTAACCACATTCATCTTGATCAAGCTGAACACTAACACCACCAAGGGCATCTACAATATCTTTAAACTTGCCAAAGCCTACTGAAATGTAGTTGTCAATCTTGATACCATAATTCTTTTCAATAGTTTTTACTGCTAACTGTGGACCACCATAAGCAAATGCAGCATTTAGCTTATCTTTGTTGTAGCCGTCAATATCAACATAAGTGTCACGCATAAATGAACTAAACTTGATTTCCTTGTTGTTGCTGTCAATAGATACAAGAATCATTGAGTCTGAACGGCTAGTGCCATTGTCAGGTGCATCAGTACCTAGCAGAATAATATTCTTAACTGCAGGGTTAGTGTAGCACTTAACACCATCAACCTTTACGGTAGTAGTTTTACCTCTCTTAATGTCAAGACCTGTTGTATCGAACTTACCGTTGTGCCAACCGTTTTTACTGTCAAATGTGTAGTTTAAGTACAGTTTGCCTGACATATCGGAATTGCTGATTTTAAAAGTGAATTTATCTGTTTTCTTTGGTAGGTCTGTAGTATGAGAATCTAGTTTTGCATTTTTGTAAGTTTTGTTTACAACTTCCTTTGCGTAATCCTCAGGAAAACCACCTACAGCAGTATATTCAATATTTTTTAAGTCATAGCTTATGGAATCAAGTTTATAAGACTCTTTAGAGTCCTTTTCTTTAGTGTATTTTAGGTCAACAGGAAAGCCCTTAACTTCATAAGTATCATTTGTTAAATCAGCCTTTGCAGTTAGAGAAAGTTCCTCATCACCTGAATTTGCTTTGTTTTTGTCATAGTCAATGCTTTCAACTTTAAAGTCGAAGTTAAAGCCACTAATCTTTTGACTTGTTAAGCCTTTATCATTCTGTAAATCCTTTACCATTCTTGACTCGCTAAGTGACATAGGATTTCTCAATACAAAATAAAGTGTTACTGCAATAGCTGCAACAACCACAACCCCTAGAATAGAGAAAAGTATTATTTTAGATTTTTTACCCATATTATCAAATTACCCTCCTTGAATTTTAGCAAAATTCCATAATGGAATTATACCACTATACAATATATAATATCAATACTTGTTACAACATTGATATATAAATGTGCTTATTATTATATGTATGTAAAAAGTAATAAAAAAATCAGCCCTAAGGGCTGATAGTTAATTTATTCTGTAATTGCTTTTACAATTTCTTCAAAGTGCATTGAATGACTGGCTTTAATAAGAATTGCATCATTGGTTTTTAAAATGTTTGGTAATTCTTTAATCAAACTTTCGTTATTATCAAAGTGATAACCCTTAGTATTCTTTAGCTGACTTTGCATTTCTTTTGCTAAGTCACCAACTGTAATCAGCACATCAATCTTACATTCTTCAGCTTTAGCACCAACTTCCTTGTGTAAAGCAATTTCGTCCTTGCCAAGTTCCTTCATATCACCAAGAATACATACTTTTCTAGGGTTGCTAAAGTTAGCAATTGTGTCAATAGATGCTTTAGTAGAAGTAGGGTTAGCGTTGTAACAGTCATCAATTACTGTGTATTTGTCAGTTTTGATAACATTGTTTCTGCCACCGATTGTACTGTAACTTTCGATACCTCTGACAATTTCTTTATCAGTCATTCCAAGGTATTTACCTATAGCAACTGAAGCCATTGCATTTGCTACCATATGGTTACCGATAGCAGGTACAGTAACAGGAATACTTTTGCCATCAAAATGCAGATTACACTTGATGCCATTTTCACTGTTGTTTTCTATAATTTCACCGTAATATTTGTTTGTATCATTAAGGCCATAGAAAGTAGGGGCAATACCATTGTACTCTTTAACTGTACTTAACTTGTCATCATCGCCACACAAGAAGATTTTGCCGTCTTTCTGCATATTTTTAAACATTTCTGTTTTAGCCTTTAGTACACCGGCTCTGTCACCTAAATTTTCTAGGTGACAACAACCAATGTTAGTGATAACACAAATGTTAGGCTTAACTATTTTGGAAAGTCTGGTCATTTCACCAAAGTCGGAAATACCCATTTCAATAATAGCTACTTCTGTATCTTCTTCCATAGCAAATAGTGTAAGTGGTACACCAAGTTCATTGTTAAAGTTACCTTGTGTTTTGTGTACCTTAAATTTTTCCTTTAATACTGATGCCAACATTTCCTTAGTGGAAGTTTTACCAACACTACCTGTTACACCAATGAAAGGAATTGTGAAAAGACTTCTGTAGTATTCTGCAATATCCTTAACTGCTTGTAATGTGCTTTCAACTACAATCTGTGGAATATCACAATCTACTTTTTCTTCAACTAATGCACAAACTGCACCTTGACTGTATGTCATAGGCACAAACTTGTGACCATCAACCTTTTCACCTTTAATAGCAACAAACATAGAATTTTCTTTTGCTTGTCTTGAGTCGGTAACAATAGAAGTTACCTTAGTATTTAGATTTTCTTCTGCACCGATAAAGTTACCGTTACAGCTATCCAGTATTTCTTTTATAGTTATAGCTTTCATATTACTTATACTTCTTTAATGATACTTCAATAATCTGTTCGCATAGGTCTTCATAATTTGTACCGAGAACTAATGCTTCCTGTGGTAGTAGGCTTGTAGGTGTCATACCGGGTAGTGAGTTAGCCTCCAGACAGTATGTATTGTTATCCTTATCTAGTAGGAAGTCAATTCTTGCATAAGAGTCCAAATTAAGTGCCTTGAATGCCTTTTCAGCTTCACTTTGCATTTTCTTTGTAACTTCTTCTGATAATTCGGCAGGACATACATCCTTAGTTTTACCTGCCTGATACTTGTTTACATAATCATAGAAACCACTTTCAGGGATAATTTCAATAATAGGAAGTGCTTTGCCTTCAATTAAACCGATAGAAAATTCTCTACCTTTAATATATTCTTCAACAACAACTTCATCTTCCCAAGCAAAAGCCTCATCCATTGCTTTGTCAAAGTCTTTCTTGTCCTCAACAATAGAAACACCAACAGAAGAACCACCGTTACAAGGTTTTACAACACAAGGGAAGTTGTTCCACTTATCAATTGTACCGTTTTCCTTGTCAGCAGGAGTGAAAATTTCACCCTCGGGAACAGAAACTCTGTTTTGCTTTAGAACACTTTTTGTAACACCCTTGTTCATTGCAATTGCACAACCAAGGTAGTTAGGACCTGTATATTTAATTCCAAGCATATCAAGTGTAGCTTGAATTTGACCATTCTCGCCAACACCACCATGTAAAGCTAAGAATGTAATATCTGCTTTTCTGCAAATATCAGCAACATTGTCACCTAGGAAACAGTCGCTCTGATTTTTTCTTGATGCCTTAACAGCCTTTAAATCAGGTACAAGCTCATCAACAGTTATATCACCGGCAAATGAATAGTTGTTCTCAAATAGTTCATCAATATCACAAGGTGATTCCTCGTAACCCATAAATACATCAAGAAGAACAACGTTGTGACCTTTCTTTCTTAATGCGTTATATACTTGCTTACCGGAAACTATGGATACATTTCTTTCGCTACATAGTCCACCGGCTAATACTACAATTTTCATTTCTTACTCTCCTATATATCTTAGGCTAAATTTTAATACCGTTTTATTATAATACATTTAATATGAAAATTCAATTGACATATATACAAAGTAAAGTTTGATTTAAAGTTCTTATTTATACAATGTGGGAAATCCACAACTTGCATTAATATTGTATAGAAGAATTAATAGGTCAGTATTTATGGGGTTTATAATTAAACTGTTCAATTATATAAATGAATGTTAAATAATTGTTAGCTTTTTGTTTTCCAACATTTAATCTGTGCAAAACAAAAAATAAAAGGTAGAATGTGGGAAATCCAAATTAGCAAATGTAGGTAATATAGGGGTAAGCTTATTAACAATTAATTCATTAACAGAATTATATATAGTCATAATAGTATAAAAATAGTTAGGTATGTGGAAATTATTATATTTATATTGGCACAATGCACAAACGAAAGAGTCTTTTGTTGTACAAGTCTACAAAAGTCCAAAAAAAAGAAAATAATGCTTGAAATCAACAAATAGTAGGTGTATTATATAGGTGTCAAATAAATAAAGCCCTTCGATAAAGGGCAAAAAATTAATTCATAAAGGAGATTTATTTATGCATGCTTTAAAAAGATTCGGAACAGCATTTGGTGGCTACAAGATGATGGAAAACTATCCGGAACCAGAATGTGGTCCAGACGACATTATCCTTGAGATCAAGGCAGCAGCAATTTGTGGTGCTGACATGAAACACTGGGGTGTTGACAACGGTTATGATGATACAAACTGTGAAGGTCAACAGCAGTCAGTTCGTGGTCATGAATTCGCAGGTGAAATCGTAAAGGTTGGCGAAAACGTAAAAGACTGGCACGTAGGTCAGAGAGTTGTATCAGACAACAGTGCTCATGTTTGTGGTGTTTGTCCGGCTTGTGAACAGGGTGACTTCCTATGTTGTGAACACAAGGTTAACCTTGGTCTAGACAACAACACATGGGGTGGCGGTTTCTCAAAGTACTGTAAAGTACCAGGTGAAATCCTAGCAATTCACAAACACGCAATTTGGGAAATCCCAGAAGGTGTTAAGTATGAAGAAGCAGCAGTTCTTGACCCTATCTGTAATGCTTACAAGGCAGTTGCTCAGCAGTCACACCTAATTCCTGGTCAGGACGTTGTAGTATTCGGTACAGGTCCACTTGGTCTATTCTCAGTACAGATTGCAAAGCTAATGGGTGCTGTAAACATTGTTATGGTTGGTCTTGACGATGATGTAGAAGTTAGATTCCCTGTTGCTATGGAACTTGGTGCTACACATTGTGTTAACGGTTCTAAGGAAGATGTTGTTGCTAGATGTACAGAAATCTGTGGCAGAGATAACCTAGGTTTAGTTATTGAATGTTCAGGTGCTAATGTAGCTCTTAAGCAGGCACTTGAAATGACAAGACCAAACGCAGAAATCGTTAGAGTTGGTATGGGCTTCAAGCCACTTGAATTCTCAATCAACGATGTAACATCTTGGAACAAGAGCATTATAGGTCATATGGCTTATGACTCAACTTCTTGGAGAAACTGTATCAGACTTCTTCAGTCAGGTCAGATTAAGGTTCAGCCAATGATTACTCACAGAATTGGTCTTTCACAGTGGAAGGAAGGCTTCGATGCAATGGCAAAGAAGAAAGCTATTAAGGTTATCTTCCATTACGATTACAACGACTAATAGTTAATTAAAAAGGTATTGATATAAGGTTTATATAGAGGGTATAAAAATGAGAAAACTTTTGATTGCTCCTTCAGTGGGCTGTTGTGATTTATTTCATGTTGAAGAACAAATGAAGATAATCAATGAAAAATCAGATTTTCTTCATATGGATATTAAAGATGGCGTATATGTTCCAAGTTATGGTATTGGACCTGATTACTTAGATTATCTTAATAAACATATTGATAACCTAAAGCCAATGGATGCTCACTTAATGGTTAAACATCCTCAACAGTATCTTGAAACATTCGCTAAAGCAGGTGCTACTTACATTACACCTCACACAGATTGTATCGAAGGCGATGCTTTCGTAACAATCAACAAGATTAAAGAGTTAGGATGCAAAGCCGGTGTTGCTTTAAGTCCATCAGTTCCACTGGAAGCAATCGAGTTTTATCTTCCATTACTTGATAAGGTAACAATAATGATTGTTGATCCCGGCATTTCAGGACAGAAGGTTGATCCTCAGATGTTTGTTAAGATTAAGAAGTTGGCAAAGATTAGAAAAGAAAGAAATCTAAACTTCTTAATTGAAGCAGACGGTTCAATGAACAAGGAACTATATGCTCCACTTTATAAAGCAGGTGCTGATATGGTTATTCTTGGACCTCCTGCTCTTTGGAACAAGGATGAAGATTTCTCAAAGGCTTGGGAAATTATGGAAAATGAAGTTGAAACGGAACTTCAGGGTGTCGAAAGGGATGCAATCTGAATGAGGAATTAAAAGTTACGGAAACTTTTAAAAAATAAAAAGGAGAAAATAATGGGTAAAAAAACAAATGCAAACATTGGTGCGAGGTTAGACCGTTTACCTCAATCTAAATGGCATATCAAAATGTGGCTAGTTACAGCATTCGCACTTCTAGTATGCTGGTCAAACGGTATCGGTGGCGCAGTTCAAAATATTTTGAACGAAATAGGTTGGTTTGAAGGTAGTGCAGGACTACTTGCTATGTGGGGTACTTCTTACACTATTGGTCAGTTATTTGGTGCACTTATTGGTGGCCCAATCGGTGATAAGATTGGTAGAAAGAAAAGTATTCTTCTTTACGAAGCAATTCATATCATCGCTATGATCGGTGGTGCTTGTTCACCTAACGTCTACGTACTATTCGTATTCAGAGTAATTCAGGGTATAGCTCTTGGTGCTCTCCTAGTTGTTCTATTCGCCGGCTTTACAGAATATGTTCCTGGTAAGAACCGTGGTACATGGTCAAGCCGTACATCATTCATCGGTAACTGGGCTCACCCAATCTGCAATGGTATTGCACTTCTAATCGTTTCAGCAGGCGTTAGCCAGGCAATGAACTGGAGAATCCAGTTTATGATTCCATCAATCCTATCAATCATCGCATCAATTATCATCTATGTTAAATTCCCAGAATCTCCAAGATGGTTAGAATCTCAGGGTAGAGTAGAAGAAGCAGATGCTATTATGACAAAGATCGAAAAGGAAATCGAAAAGTCAACAGGCAAGGCTCTTCCTCCGGTTCAGGAAGTATCAGAAAAGCCAGTTAAGAAGCTTCCTTATTCAGCTCTATTCAAGGGCAAACTTCTAAAGAGAACTATAGTTGGTTCACTTGTACTTATCGGTATGAACACAATCCAGTACACACTAATGAACTGGATGCCTACACTACTATCAAGCTGGGGCTATGATACAAAAGACTCACAGTTTATGACAATGTTTGGTCTATTCGGTGCTCCATTCGGTATCTTCATCGCTTCTCTAATTATGGATAAGCTACCTCGTAAGGTTACCGGTGTTGCCTTACTAGTATTAATGGCCGGTTTAGGTATTGCAACAGGTACTTTAGCTCCTTCTCTAGGTGTTACAGGTATCATCGTTATGACATTCATCCTAAACACAGTTATTTATATGTATGTTTGCTACGCATCAGCAGTTTATGTTCCAGAAATGTGGCCAACATCAGCTAAGCTATCAGGTTCAGGTTTCTGTAATGCAATGGGTCGTGTAAGTAATGTTATCTTCCTATCACTTATCCCAACAATCGCAGGTACAGTAAGTAATGCTGACGGTACAGCATCATTCAACACACCTGGTAATGTATTTATCGTTATCGCAGTTATCGCAGCAGTAATCGCAGTTTCTATCATCTTCCTAGGTGTTGAAACAAGAGGCGAATCTGTTGAAGAAATCGGTAATGTTGACTAATTAAAATTTATTAAGAGAGAAAATATTAAAAAGCAGGTCTTGAGCAAAAGCTCAAGTTGAGTAAATCTTTATGAGTTCGGAGCCTAGGCAACTAGGCTCCGGTAAAGAAAAGGAGTAATAATTATGAAAAATTCTGAAGCAATTTTGGTAACTCCAAAGAAGTTTGAAATCCAGGAATGTCCTGTTCCGGAGCCAAAAGATAATGAAATATTAATGAAAGTTGAATATGTCGGAATGTGTGGTTCTGACATCCACGGTTTTGAGTTTGGTCCATTTATCCCACCTAAAGATCCTAACACAAAGATTGGTCTAGGTCATGAGGTTGCCGGTGAAGTTGTAAAGATCGGCTCAAAGGTTACAAAGTTTAAAGTTGGCGACAAGGTTCTTATTGAACCGGGTGTTCCTGACAACACATGCGAATATTGTCGTGAAGGTAGATATAACATTTGCCCTGGTGTAGATTTTATGGCAACACAGCCTAACTACAAGGGTGCATTAACACAGTATATGACTCAGCCTGAAGAATGGACATATCATATTCCAGAAGGTATGTCAACACTAGAAGGTGCTTTAGTAGAACCGGCAGCAGTTGGTATGCATGCAGCAATTCTTGGTGGTGCAATGCTTGGTAAGAGTATTGTTATTCTTGGTGGTGGTACAATCGGTTTGATGGTACTACAGGCATGTAAGAGTCTAGGTGCAACAGATATTACAGTTGTTGATGTTCTTAATAAGCGTCTTGAACTTGCTAAGAAGTTAGGTGCTTCAAGAGTTATCAACGGTAAAGAAGAAGATACTGTTGCTCTATTAAGATCAGAAGAATTATATGGTGACCATGGTGTTGACCTAGTATTTGAAGCAGCCGGTTCTGTATTTACAGCTCAACAGGCGGTTCAGATTGTTGCTCGTGGTGGTAAGATTATGATGGTTGGTACTCAGTCAAAGCCGGTACCAATTGACTTCCTAAAGATTAACAGAGAAGTTACAATTCAGACTTCTTTCCGTTATTGCAACAACTTCCCACAGACAATTGAAGCTATTGCAAGTGGTAAGTTCAACGTTAAGGATATGGTTACTCATATTTACGATTATAAAGATGTACAACAGGCATTTGAAGACGCTATTGACCCTGTTAAGAAGGCAGATATGGTTAAGGGCGTAGTTAAAGTAGCTGAGTAAAATTACAAAATAAAATAAGGAGAATTAATTATGTTATCAGATATCAGATATTGGGAAAGAAAGGCAACAGAAGGACATTACGCTATTCCTCACTTTAATGTTTGGAATGCTGAAATGCTAATGGGCGTTATTGACGCAGCAGAAGAACTAAGAGCTCCAATCATTATTTCATTCGGTACAGGTTTCACAGGCAATACTTCATTTGAAGATTTCTGTTATATGATGGATTCAATGGCTAAGAAAGCTACTGTTCCTGTTATTGAACATTGGGATCACGGTCGTAATATGACAATCCTACAGAATGCTGTTAACCACTGTATGAATTCAGTTATGCGTGACGCATCTGCTCTTCCATATGAAGAAAATGTTGCAGAAATCAAGAGATGTGTTGATTATTTCCACGCATACAACATTCCTGTTGAAGCTGAACTTGGTCATGTTGGTAACGAAACAGTTTATGAAGAAGCTCTTTCAGAATACCAGTACACAGACCCAACAAAGGCTAAGGAATTTGTTGAAAGAACTGGTTGTGACTCACTAGCTGTTGCTATCGGTAATGTTCACGGTGTATATTCATCAGAACCAAAGCTAGCTTTTGATGTACTTGAAGCAGTTGCTAAGGAAGTTGATGTTCCACTAGTTCTACACGGTGCATCTGGTATCGGTGATGAAGATATTAAGAAGGCTATCTCCCTTGGCATTGCTAAGATCAACATTCATACAGAACTTTGCCAGGCAGCTATGGAAGCAGTTAATGCTCACAAGGATGAACCGTTCCTAGCTATGCAGAGAGAAGTAAGAAAAGCTATCAAAGAAAGAGCTATGTACAAGATTAAGTTGTTCGGTGACGACGGAAGAGCTGATGAATAATGAGTGAAAAGAAGTTAGATGTAATATGTCTTGGTGCAGCAGTAGTTGATATTCCTCTAAGACCTGTATCAAGAGATATGTTTGATATTGAATCCTACCCTGTTGACAAAATTGCAATGACAGTTGGTGGGGATGCAATGAACGAAGCTACTATTATTAGCAGACTTGGCTTTAAGACAGGTATCATCGCTTGTATTGGTGATGATGCTGCAGGTCAATTCATTCTTCGTTCTTGCAAAAAAGACAACATTGATGTTGAAGGTATCAAGATTGATCCTAACATTGATACATCAATGAACATTGGACTTGTTACTGAAGATGGCGAAAGAACTTTCGTTACTAACAGAAACGGTAGTCTATGGAAAGAAAATATTGAGCATGTTGATTTTGAAAAAATGAAACAAGCTAAAATTCTTTCTCTTGCAAGTATTTTTAACTGTCCTTTACTAGACGGTAAAGCACTTGTTGAAATCTTCAAGGTTGCTAAAGCAGAGGGTATGACTATCACTGCTGATATGATTAAGCCAAGACTGGGCGAAACCCTTGATGATATTAAAGAAGCACTTAGTTATGTAGATTATTTCTTCCCTAACTTTGATGAAGCTTGTCTGATGACAGGTGAAACAGATGAAGCTAAGGTTGCAGATGTTCTTTATAACTGTGGTGTTAAGAATGTTGTTATGAAGATAGGCAAGAGAGGTTGTTACATTCGTAACGCTGACGGTGCTATGATTGTACCGGCTTGTAAGGGTGTTACGGCTATTGATACAATCGGTGCAGGTGACAACTTTGCATCAGGCTTTATTTCAGCAATTCTTCAGGGCAAAAATATTCGTGAATGTGGCGTATATGCTAACTGTACTGCTGCTATTTCAGTTCAACACACAGGTGCAACATCCGGTGTTCAGAACAAGGAAATGGTTGAAGAAATGCTAGCAAAGTACCACAGAGATTATATTCTTTAAAATAGGCGTAGCCTTTAGGCACCTAAAGGCTACATTAAAATAAATAGTTTTTAGAAAAAGGTGATTAAAATGAAGACTATGAAACTTGGTAAAACAGGTATGGACGTTTCAAGAATGGGTCTTGGTACATGGTCCATCGGTGGTGGCTCAGCTTGGGGTGGCGACCACGATTTACAGACAGTTGTTGATACAATTGTTGAAGCCCCAAAGCTAGGTGTTAACCTAATTGATACAGCTCCGGGTTACAACTTTGGTAACAGTGAAAAAATTCTTGGTATGGCTCTTCAGAAAATGAACAGAGAAGACGTTAAGATCATCACTAAGTGTGGTGTTACTTGGGACCAAGAAATGAAGGGTGACCTTTTCAATAAGGTTAACGGCATTCAGCTATATAAAAACCTAAACAGTGACTCAATCAAGAGAGAAATTGAAGAATCTCTAAAGAGAATGGGTACTGATTATGTTGATGTATATATGACTCACTGGCAGTCAATCGAAGGTAGCGAATATTATGTTCCTATCCAAAAGACAATGGAAGTACTAAACGACCTTAAAGCTCAGGGTAAAATTAAGGCTATTGGTGCTGCTAATGTTGATATTAAGCAAATTCAGGAATATCTAAAGCATGGCGAACTTGACATTGTTCAGGCTAAGTATTCAATTCTAGACCGTGGCATTGAAGATGAAATCATCCCTTGCTGTCGTGAAAATGGTGTTACAATTCAGGCTTACTCACCACTAGAAATGGGTCTTCTTTCAGGTACAATGCCAAGAGATTATAAGCCGGTTGGTGCTCAGATTCCTAAGAAGTGGTTCCAGCCAGACAATATGCAGAAGGCTATGGATGTTATGGATCAGTGGAAGCCACTATGCGAAAAGTACAACTGTACAATCGCAAACCTAGCACTTGCTTGGATTCTTGCTCAGGGCGAATTCATTAACCTACTAAGTGGTTCAACAACAGTTGACCAGATTAAGGAAAATGTTAAATCAACTGAACTAGAACTAGATCCAGCAGATGTAGCTATGATGCGTGATATGGTTGAAGAAATTGATAAATAATTAATTGCTCATTTTGTGATTTTCCGAATCATCTTTTATACATTGCCACCTATTTTGAGTTCCCATTCAGAGTGGGTGGCAATAATTTTTCTATGAATATTCAATATTTATGAATTTTCTCAATTTTCTTACAATTTATTATATAAAAAATACAAAAATCTCTTTACTTTATAATTTATATTTGGTATAATTATAACAACGAGGGGGAGACCTAATTATGGAGAAGAGAATTGATAAAATTAGACATAAAGTTGAAACAGAAGGCGAGGTATCTGTTACAGAGTTAAGTGAACTATATGATGTAACGGAAGAAACAATTCGCCGTGACCTTGAAAAGTTAAAAAATGAAGGTGTGGTTACAAGAACCTTTGGCGGTGCAGTTCTTAACACAGTTAACCACAAGGACCACATTCATTTTTTCAAGAGAAAATCTATTAATATAGAAGAAAAAAGGAAGATTGCTTCAATGGCTGTAAAGGCTATGCCTGAAATGCGTACACTTATGGCAGATAACAGTACAACAGTTATGGAAGCTATGAAGCTTTTGAAGAATAAGAATAATATTACTACAATTACTTTTTCAGCACAGATATTCCAAGAACTTGATGGTGCTGAAATGAGAGTTATTTCTACCGGTGGTAGATATGACGAAGATACTCTTTCATTCCAGGGTAACTTGGCTATTGACAGTATCTCAAAATATAATGTTGATGTTGCCTTTCTAAGTTGTAAGGGACTTAGCTTTGAGAGTGGTTTGATGGACTCTACAGAGGGTGAAGCTATCCTAAAATCTAAAATGGCAAAAAGAGCTAACACAGTGGTGTTACTTGCAGATCATACAAAATTTAACCAAACAGCGTTTGTTAACTTTCTAAGTATTGATAAGCTTGATTATCTGATTACGGATGAAAAGCCGGATGACAAATGGGTTGATTATTGTAATGAAAATGATATAAAGTTGATTTACTAAGAACTTTATATTGTAAGCCGCTTGTTTTACAGGTGGCTATTTTTATTTTTGGATATTATTGAAAAGCACCGATTAAGGGGGCAAAGGTTTTACCGGTGCTTTCAATTAATATAACGGATTAAAAATTTTAAGATGATAAAGGAGAGATGGGTATGAAAGCTCAGAAGCAAAAGATGTCTATCATTAAGAAGATGTTGATTGCTGTTGTTGCCGGTTTTGCAGTTGGTATTCTTTGTCTATTTATTAAAGGACAAATTAGTTCCGATGTTTGGGATGTTGTAGATGCAATATTCTTCCAAGATATTACAGCAACAAAAAGTATTGAAGGTATTGGTGTTTTCTATATTATAGGACAGTTGTTTATGCACGGTTTGCAGATGATGATTGTTCCTTTGGTTTTATGTTCACTTAGCTTGGCACTATGTAGCTTAGCTGATCCAAAGAAACTTGGTAAAATCGCAGGTAAAACATTTATCTGCTACATATGTTTCTATGTTGTAGCAGCAGCTCTTGCAGGTGCAGCAGCCTACTTTGTTAAGTCAATGGGTTGGTTCGATGTTAACCTACCGGCTAAGGAAGCTCAGGAACTTGTAACAATGGATGGTTATAATCCACTTGTTACAGTTGTTAATGCAGTTCCTTCTAACATTGTTAGTTCACTTTCAAGCAATAGTACAATTCTTTCAGTAGTTGTTGTTGCTATTGTGCTTGGTCTATGTATGACAGCACTTGGCGAAAAGGCTCAGCCACTTAAGAGAGTTATTGAAGTTCTAAACGACATTGTACAGATGGCACTTAACTTCATTATCAACAAGGTTGCTCCAATTGCTATTTTCTGTATGATTGCTAGAGCATTTGCAGTTTACGGTACAGAATATATCTCACCAACACTTGTTTGGATTGCAACAACTATCATTGTTAGCTTACTACTTGTTGTTACAATTTATCCTATCGGTGTATTTATTACAACAGGTTTAAATCCAATTACATTCCTAAAGAAAACTGCTAAGATTGGTATGTTCGCAGCAGCAACAAACTCATCAGCAGCTACACTTCCACTTAACACAAAGACATGTACAGAAGAACTTGGTTGTTCAAAAGAAATCAGTAGTTTCGTTCTACCAACAGGTATGACAATTAATATGAATGGTACAACTGCTATGCATATGATTGCTATTACATTTATCGGTACTGCAGCAGGTATTAATGTTACTCCTGCTACTTTAGCACTAACTGCTTTCCTATCAATTTGTACTGCTATCGGTACACCTGCAGTTCCTGTTGCCGGTACAACAATGGTTTATGTTGTTATGATGGGCTTAGGTTTCAACACAGAACTTTGCTTAATCGGTTATTCTTTGGTTTTGGCAATGAACTACCTACCTGGTATGGCTGTTATTACACTAAATGTTGTTGGTGACGCAGCTACAAATGTTATTGTTAATGCTAAAGAAAAACGCTTAAATAAAGAAGTATATGACAAAAAATAGTCTTTCTATAACCCCCTTTAGAAAGGAAACTCACCTACTGGGAAACCGGTAGGTGTTTTTCTTTTGTTCCAAAAGTCTGGTGATGTTGCACAAATACTAACCTTGTTATATGTATATATTATACAAAAGGAGATTTTGTGGAAAATCAAAATAAAAAGCAAGAAAATGTAATAAAAATCCTAAAAATTTAACTATAAATTTGATTGATTTAAACATTGACAATTTTTCTCAATAGGAATATTATATTTACGAAATAAATTTGAGGTGGTATTTTACAGAAATTTTGTGGCAGATATATTCTTCTTCTTTTCTATTTATAATGTAGAATTATAATGTAGAAAAGTTGATGTATTTATTAGTATTTTTGAAGAAGGGTAGTTAATGTTTAGTAACAAGTTCATTTGCAAATTAATAGTCCCACTAATTTTTGAACAACTTTTGGCAGTTAGTGTTGGTATGGTTGATACATTTATGGTATCAATAGTTGGTCAGGTAGCAGTATCAGGCGTTGCTTTGGTTGATAATATAAATAGATTAATCATTCAGATAATGGCTGCTTTTGCTACCGGTGGTGTTGTTATTGCCAGTCAGTACTTTGGTTGTGATGATAGAGTTAGAGCAAGACACACCTGTGCTCAGCTGGAAACTATTATGATGATTTTCTCAGTTGTAGCTGCACTTATTTTCTGTGTGTTTACAAGTCCGATTTTGTCATTGATTTTTGGTTCTATTGAAAAGGATGTTATGGACTGTGCCACAACATATCTATTCATCACTGCTCTTTCATATCCATTCCTTGGTATGTATAATGCCGGTGCTGCTATTTTCAGAAGTGTGGGTAACAGTAAAATCAGTATGAACATCAGCTTACTGATGAATGCAATTAACATTGTGCTAAATGCTGTATTTGTTTTTGGTGCAGGTATTGGTGTTGCCGGTGTTGCACTTGCTACTTTGATTAGCAGAGTAGTTGCCGGTGTTGTAATGACGATTTTTGCATTATCTAAGAAAAACCCTATGGCAGTACATAACCTAAAGAAATATATTCCTAAGAAAGCATTTGTTGTTAGAATTCTTAAAATCGGTATTCCTAGTGGTATCGAAAACGGTATGTTCCAAATCGGTAAAATTGTTGTTGTAAGTATGGTTGCTACTCTTGGTACGGATGCAATCGCAGCCAACTCAATTGCTTTTCAGGTTATTGACTTCCCTAATATTCCCGGTACTGCAATAGGTCTTTCAATGGTAACTATCATTGGTCAATGCTTAGGTGCAGGTAGTGCTGAGGATGCTAAGGTTTACACCAAAAAGCTAATGAAACTAACTTACCTTAGTGACTGGGTATGTAAGCTACTGTTACTTGTAACTGCTCCGTATATAGTAAGTCTATTCTCACTTTCACCATCAGCAACAGAAATTGCAGTATTCGTTTTGAGATGTTTCAGTATTGCATCATTACCTGTATGGCCACTAAGTTTTGCACTTCCAAACTCATTACGAGCAGCCGGTGATGTTAACTACTCACTTGGTGTTAGTATGATTTCAATGTGGGTATTCAGAATTATTTGTAGCTATGTAATGGTTATGGTACTTGGTTGGGGTGTCCTAGGTGTATGGCTAGGAATGTTCATTGACTGGTATGCAAGAGGTGTTGCTTACTTAGCAAGATACTTGTCCGGTAAGTGGAAAAAGCATAGAGTAATCTAAAAACTACATAAAAAATAAACTGCTATGGAACTTAATCTCCATAGCAGTTTTTGTATATATAAGTTGTATAAATAGAAAGGACTCAACTTATTGTTGAGTCCTTAATTTGTTTATGTTAGATTGTAATAATACCAAGTTGACTTAGAATACCTGTAACAAAGATAAATAGTAAGCAGATTGGAGCAACGTACTTAATCATAACATTGAAAAGTTTCTTTCTGCCAAACTTTTCGCCATTCTTAGTGACTTCATCTGTAAGAGCCTTTGGCTTAATAACCCAACCAACAAGAATACAAGTACAGAATGCAACGATAGGCATTAGAATACTGTTACTAATGTAGTCGAAGAATGTTAAGAAGTCCATACCAAGAATCTTAATATTAGCCCATAAACCATTACCAAGTGATGATGGAATACCAAGTAGTAGGCAAATACCGATAACGATTAAGCAACTAGGAATTCTCTTTAGGTGGAACTTGTCCATTAGCGAAGAAACAATAGCTTCCATAACAGAGATGGAACTTGTAATTGCTGCGAAGAATACAAGTACAAAGAATAGTAAAGCTATAATGTTACCACCCGGCATTTGCTGGAATACCTTAGGTAATGTCATAAACATTAGACCTGCACCCTGAGAAGAAAGACCTTCTTCACCACTAAAGATGTAAACTGCAGGAATAATCGTTAGACCTGCTAATAAAGCAACAAGTGTATCGAAAAATTCAATACGGTTTACTGACTTAGTAAGGTTAACATCATCTCTTGTATATGAACCGTAAGTAACCATAATACCCATTGCAATACTCATTGAGTAGAATAGCTGACTCATAGCACCTGCTACTGTCAAAATAGAGAATTTGCTAAAGTCAGGAATTAAGTAATACTTAACACCCTCCATTGCATTTGGAAGTGTCAGTGCGTAAATTGCAATACCAATAGTAAGTACAATAAGTAGTGGCATTAAGAATTTACTTAACTTTTCGATACCTTTCTTTACACCAAGCATAATAACAACAATGCTGAGTAGCATAAAGATTAAGAAGAATACTAGTGGAGCTACAGGATGACCGATAAAGTCACTAAAGTAACCATCTTTTGCTACCGGAGCAACAAGTCCCTGAGCATAAACTGTTACATATTTTGTAACCCAACCACCAATAACACAATAGTAAGGAATAATGATGATTGGTACAAGGGTTGCAATGTACCCTAAGAAAGAAAACTTTTTGTTTAGTTTTTTGTAGGCAAGTACAGGACTTAGCTTTGTCTTTCTACCAATAGCAATTTCAGCAGTTAATAGGGCAAAACCAAATGTTACTGCTAAGATTAGATAAACCAGTAGAAAGATACCGCCACCGTATTGAGCAGCAAGGTATGGGAAACGCCATAGGTTACCTAAACCAACTGCACTACCGGCTGCCGCAAAGACAAATCCTAGACCACCGGAAAAACTTCCTCTTTTTTTGTCCATAATGTGGCACCTCATTTCAAATTATCCACTATATGATACCACAATTCCTAGTACTTTACAATGAATATTTCATATTATGTGGGGATTGTAAATAATTAACAATGAAAAACTGTTTCTATTGTGAAAAAGCAACTGTAAGTAGTTTACTTTTACTTGCAGTTGCCTTATTTTTGGTTACATTGTCCAATACAGGTGGTACAGTTTCTATTGAAAAGACCGGTGAAGTGTATGACTATTCTGAAAACACAGACGGTAGCTTTGAATATTATTCATATATGAATAATATTCAATGTTACTGCTACTGCAAATACATATGCTAAGGGTGACAGTGATTACGAACTACAGTATAACGGTAAGAATGTAAACGGTGTTGATACTACAACTACTTATAAGTACATTAAGAATGTTGACTGTACAAGTAAGAAAACTAACTCAGCAAGTGCAATCACTTTAGACCACTCAAATGGAAGAAAGCTAACCCTCTCCGGTTAGTTTTCTTTCTTTTGTAAAGGTTATTGAATAACAAATGTGGGTATGATAGAATATTAAAAGACAGATTAAGGAAGTGAGAAAATGAAGAAAATTGTTGTGGGAATTTTAGCTCATGTTGACTCAGGAAAAACAACACTTTCTGAGGCTTTGTTATATCAATCAGGTAACATAAGCAAAATCGGTAGAGTTGACAACAGAGATTCTTTTTTAGATACATTTTCTCTTGAAAGAGCAAGAGGTATTACAATCTTTTCTAAACAAGCAGTACTAAATTATAAGGATACACAGTTCACCTTAATTGATACTCCCGGTCATGTGGATTTTTCTGCTGAAACCGAAAGAACTTTACAAGTTCTTGACTATGCAATTCTTGTAGTAAGTGGTACTGAGGGTGTGCAAAGTCATACCAAAACATTGTGGAAACTTCTTGCAAAATATAATGTGCCTTGCTTTATTTTTGTTAACAAAATGGATCTTGCCGGTGCTAATAAGGGAATAGCAATGGCTAAGTTAAAGTCAAAGCTAAGTGATAATTGTGTTGACTTTGATACTGTAGATACTGATGAATTTTATGAAAATATTGCACTATGTGATGAAGATTTATTGGTTAAATATGAAGAGGGTAACTTACAAAAATCCCATATAGTAAAAGCAATTAAAGATAGAAAGATTTTCCCTTGTATGTTTGGTGCAGCACTAAAGCTAAAGGGTACTGAGGAATTTTTAGATTGTATTTATAATTATTCTGAGATGAATAGTTATGGTGATGAATTTGCCGGTAAAGTATATAAAATTGCTGAGGATAAAGGTCAAAGGCTAACTTACCTAAAGGTAACAGGTGGCACATTAAAAGTAAAAGAAATTTTACAAAGTCCTAAGAATAAGGAACAAGAAAAGGTACAGCAGATTAGAATATATTCCGGTGAAAAGTTTACTGCTATCCAAGATGCTACTGCAGGTACAATTTGTGCAATAACCGGTATCACCTTTACTTCTTCCGGTGACGGTTTAGGTGTTGAGAACAATTCAAGTTTACCGGTATTAGAACCGGTACTTACATACAAAATCAATTTGCCAAGTGAAGTTGATGCCCATACTGCATTGCAAAAAATGAAAATACTTGAAAACGAAGACCCTCAGCTAAAAGTAGAATGGAATAGTAGACTAGGGGAAATTCAAGTAAAGTTAATGGGTGATATTCAGCTTGAAGTGTTACAGTCTATTATTTCAGAGAGATTTGGCTTTGATGTAACATTTGGTCAAGGAAATATTATCTATAAAGAAACAATAGAAAATACTGTTGAGGGTGTAGGTCACTTTGAACCATTACGCCATTATGCAGAAGTGCATTTACTTTTAGAGCCAACTAAAAGGGACAGTGGTCTTACATTTGCAACAGATTGTAAAGAAGATTTGCTTGATAAAAACTGGCAAAGGCTTATCCTTACTCATTTGTACGAGAAAACTCATATAGGTGTGCTGACAGGCTCACCTATTACAGATATGAAAATCACTTTAGTTTCCGGTAAAGCCCACCCAAAACATACTGAGGGTGGTGACTTTAGACAAGCCACTTATAGAGCTGTAAGGCAAGGTTTAAGAGAGGCAAAAAGTATTTTGCTAGAACCGGTTTATGAATTTACATTAGAAGTGCCAACAGAAAATGTAGGCAAGGCTATGGCTGATATTCAGTATATGAGTGGTTCGTTTAACCCACCGGAACTTGAGGGTGACTTTTCTATAATTACAGGTACTGCACCTGTATCTACAATGCACGATTATACTAAGGATGTTATCCAATATACCCATGGTAAAGGTAAATTAGTGTGTAACCTAAAGGACTATGAGCTTTGTCATAATAGTGAAGAGGTTATTGAAAGTATAGGTTATGATTGTGACGGTGATGTTGATAACACTTGTGACTCAGTATTTTGTTCTAAGGGTGCAGGTTATAATGTTAAGTGGGATAAGGTTAAGTCCCAAATGCACCTAACAAGTGTATTATCTCAGCCTAAAGTAACTGAAACTATTGCAGAGAAGAAAAGGTCATTTTCTAACTATCAAGGTAAAGAAGATTTGTTTGCACTTGATAATGAGTTAATGCAAATCTTTGAGCAAACTTACGGACCTATTAAACAGAAGAAAACAAATGTAGAGAAAAGACATTTTGATTTTACAAAGAAAGACCCTAAGTATAAACCATCAAAAGCTCCTAACTATGACGGTAAAGAATATTTGTTAGTTGATGGATATAATGTAATTTTTGCATGGGAAGATTTAAAGGAACTTGCAAAAACCACTATTGACGGTGCAAGAGAAAAATTGCTGAATATTCTCTGCAACTATCAAGGTTATAAAAAATGTGAAGTAATAGTAGTTTTTGATGCTTACAAAGTTAAGGGTGGTGTAGGCGAAGTTGATAAGCTAAATAATATCAACATTGTCTATACAAAAGAAGCAGAAACTGCCGACTCATATATTGAAAAAGTAACTAAAAAATTAGCCAAGAATAATAGGGTAAAGGTTGTTACTTCTGATGGATTAGAGCAACTTATTATTATGGGTAACGGTTGCCTTAGAGTGTCATCACAAGAATTTTATCAAGAAGTAAAAGAAGCTGAAAACAATATAAGAGAAATAATTTCAAAAACTTTTTAATACTGAAAAAAGCTAACCGTTATGGTTAGCTTTTTTTACTTAATTTTCTATAAAATCGACTAGCCTAATTCTAAACAGAATTCCCTATAAAATCACTTGTAAACACCTTGATGTATCAGCTACCCGTAATATAGCCATTGCATTAAAAAATAAGAAAACCTTGTCCCAAGCAGTAAAGAAGTTTCTACAGTATTTATAGAGAATATGTCAAAATAAATAAAAATTAAGAAATATATGTTGATTTATTTTGTATATTGTAGTAAAATATATTACAAAGTAAATTATTGTTTAGCGAGGTAGTAAAATGAAAAAGGGCTTATTGATTACCGGTTGCGTAATTTTAGGAATATTTTTGCTATTGCTTATTAGAGCAGCAATAGTTTATTAATTTACGTTAAGGGGTTTATGTGAGATGTCAGAGAAGAAAAAGAAAATTCCTTTTAGAACAATATTACATATTACAGCTGTTGTTATCGCAATTTTGGCAATACTTTATGTTGGTTTTAGATTAGGCAGTTGTGGGAATGAAAAAAAGGAACCAACTGTTTCAACTTCATATATTAGTGGCAAACTTGAACAGTCAAGTGAATTAACATCGGTAAAATTAAAATATACAGGTTTAATAGATTATGATGATAACGGTGTAACATTTATCAATAAGGGTGCTTTTACTATGGTTTATAACTCAACCATAAGAGCAGGTATTGATATGAAAGAAGTTAAAACAGATGTTGATAATGTGAAGAATGTTATTACTATTACAGTTCCAAAAGCAAAAATTTTGGATGTTAAAATTGATCCAAGCTCAATTAAATATTATGATGAGTCATTCTCTTTGTTTAAGGTTGATCAAAAAGAAAACGCTAATAAAGCGCAAGCATTAGCAGAAAAGGATGCTAAAAAAGAAAGTGCAAAATCTGGTATTCTGGAAATGGCTGACCAACAGTCCGAAACACTTATTAAAGGTATTCTTCAAGGTTGTGTAAATGGCTATAAGCTAAAATGCGTTAAGGCTGAAAGTTAGTAATTAATAGGAAACATAAATGCTCTGAATTTTCAGAGCATTTTTTATAATAAGTATGATGAAATGTAATATAAAATTTTAAATTTACAAAAGAACTGTCCCATTTTTGGGACAGTAAATGTGGTATTATATTATTGTAGAAAAGAAAAAACTAACTTGTAAAGGAGAATTTTGATGACAAACAAAATAGGTTTTTATTGTAATGATAATAATGAAGTTAATGAAAACATTGAAAGTATAACAGTAGAAAAGCCTGAGATGAAAGCTAGAAAATCCCTTGTTAGTGTTCGTTTTGAGAAGAATAACAGAGTTCTTTCTTATTACAATGATAAATTCGATTTGCATAAAGGCGACATTGTTTTTGTTGATGGTAAGTTAGAGGGTGAAAGAGGCTTTGTTGAAGAAGTGAACTATAACTTCAAGATAAAGCTATCTGACTATAAAAAGGTTGTTGCCTTAGCAGATACTACTGTTAAAGGTGAATTTTTCTTTGCAGGTGACTATTTTATTTCTTTTGATGAGTCAGTTATCCCTTATGAAAAGGTTATAACTTGGTTTAAACCACCTGTTGATGATGAAGAAGAAATTGTTGTTTCCGGTGAAGATGAAGAAGGCTTTTTGCTGGAAAAGGATATTTCAGAACTGAAAGTGCCTTATAATGTTAAGGAAAAAGGCATTGATTATTACCTTGATGGTAGGGTAATTTATCTTTCAGTTGCCGGTAATATGGGTAAGGCTATTGTAGATGGTACAAATATTTACGAAATTGACTTTACATATAAAAACGGTGAAGTAAGTAACTTTATTTGTGATTGCTACTGTAACTATGCTTGCAAGCATATTGTTGCAGTAATTATGCAGTTGAAAAATATTGTGAAAACTATTGAAGAAAATTATAAGGAACAGTATCAAGACTACTTCTCAGCCGTAACTTCCTATGAACTTTTTAAGGTTACAAGAAGTTATGGTAAAAAAGGTAGTATTACTTTTAATTAATAGCTTTATTAATTTTATAATAAGTGATACACTAAAATCATTAACTAATAAGTAGGTGACAAAATGTTAAAAGATGGTTTATATGAACAGGTTATAAATGAGTCTTTACAAAAGGATATTGATGAGTCAGTTGATAAATTTTCTGAAATTAAAGAAATTGACAAGGCTGAGTCATCAAAGATTTTGTCACAATATGTTGCTGATATTATTGAAAAAGGACTTAACTATATTAGTGATGATAATTTAGCTGATAGAGTTTCTTTAATAAACAAGATAGTTTCTGTTATAAAAGAAGAAACAGAAGATGAAGATTTTGATAGTTTTGCAGTTAATAGCAAGGCTGAACAGCTTCTATCGGTTTTTGATAAAAAGAATAGTGTAAAATCAATTAATAATAAAGTTAAGACTATAAGACCGGAAACTTCTATTGCACAAAGTTCACTTTTTACCGGTGCAGTTCACGAACCACAAATGTACACAGAATTGAAAAAGGAAATCGTTTCTTCCAATAGAATTGATATGTTAGTGTCATTTGTTAAGTGGAGTGGTCTAAGATTAATTATTAACGAACTAAAGGACTTTACCAAAAATGGTGGGGAATTACGCATAATAACAACCTCATATATGGGTGCAACTGATGTTAAGGCTATTGAAGAACTTAGGAAACTTCCTAATACAAAAATCAAGGTTAGCTATGACACAAAGGTAACAAGACTTCATGCTAAGGCATATGTTTTTTATCGAGATACAGGTTTTACTACTGCATATGTTGGTTCATCAAACCTTTCAAATGCAGCTATTTCAAGTGGCCTTGAATGGAATGTTAAGGTTACTAAGAAGGACTTGCCTGAGACTATATTAAAAATTGAAGCTACCTTTGAAAGTTATTGGAATTCTAAAGAATTTGAATATTATGCAGAAAGCCAAAAAGAAAGATTATCAAGGGCTTTAAGGGCAGAAAAGCACTTTGATAATAATATAGAGTCTCAGAGTTATACCCTTGATATTTTGCCATATTCATATCAGCAAGAAATTCTGGATAAACTTCAAGCTGAAAGAGAAGTTAGAGGCTATTATCGCAACCTTGTTGTTGCTGCAACAGGTACAGGTAAGACAGTTATTTCTGCCTTTGATTATAGAAATTTTAGAAGAAATAATAAGGGAAAGCATTGTAGATTGCTATTTGTTGCACATAGAGAAGAAATTCTAAAGCAGAGCCTTTATACCTTTAGGGCAGTGCTTAAAGATGCAAATTTTGGTGAATTATTTGTTGGCAAAAATAAACCGGATAGTATTGATAATTTATTTGTTTCAATACAAACCTTTAATTCACAAAAATTCAATGAAGTTACAACAGATGACTTTTATGACTATATAATTGTGGATGAATTCCACCATGCAGCTGCTAAAACATATCAGAAGTTACTTGACTATTATAAACCGACTGTACTGTTAGGACTAACCGCTACACCTGAACGAATGGACGGTAAAAGTATTTTATCCTACTTTGATAACAGAATTGCAGCAGAAATCAGATTACCTGAGTCTATTGACAGGAAATTACTTTGTCCTTTTCAGTATTTTGGTGTAACTGATAATGTTGATTTGGATGGCCTAAAATGGTCAGTAGGTGGATATGACAAGAAAGAACTTTCAAATATTTACACATTTAGTGGAGCAGTAGCTGACCGTAGAGCAGATTTAGTTGTAAATTCTCTCATAAAATATGTAACTGATATTAATGATGTAAAAGGTCTTGGGTTCTGTGTTTCTATTGAACATGCAGAATTTATGAGTGATTACTTCAATAAATGTGGTATTCCATCAATTTTCTTAACTGGTAAATCGTTAGATGAAGAGAGAAACTCAGCAAAAGATAAACTTGTAAATGGTGATGTTAAGTTTATTTTTGTTGTGGATATTTACAATGAAGGTGTGGATATTCCTGAAGTAAATACAGTTTTGTTTTTACGTCCTACAGAGTCCCTTACAGTTTTCTTGCAACAGTTAGGTAGAGGCCTTCGTTTATCAGAAGATAAGGAATGTCTTACTGTTCTTGATTTTATCGGTCAAGCTAATAAAAAATATAATTTTGAAGATAAATTTTCTGCTTTATTATCAAATACAACAAGAGGAATAACTAGAGAAATTAAGGATGGTTTTGTGTCAGTTCCTAAGGGTTGCTATATTCAACTAGAGAGAAAAGCAGAAAAGTATATTCTAGACAATATACGCAGTTCATATGGCAATACTGCAGGACTTGTTGCAAGAATTGCAAGTTTTGAAGAAGATACCGGCAAAACACTAACCTTATCAAATTTCTTGCAACACTACAGATTAGACCCTAGAGCAGTTTATAAATATTCCACATTTTCCGGATTGTGTGTTAAAGCCGGAAAACTAGATGATTTTTCTGAACCAATAGAAGAAGTAATGACCAAAGCATTTGTAAGGTTTACTTCTATTGACTCTAGAAGATGGATAAAATTTTTAATTGGTTTTTTAAACAACATAGATAATATAGATTTTGAAAAATTATCCTCAGTTGATAAACGAATGCTACAAATGTTTTATATTACAGTATGGAGCAAGGCAATTGAAGATTTTAGTGATGAAGAAGTATTAAGTAATTTGTATTCATTGTCTGACAGCCCAATAATGAAAGGTGAACTTATAGAGCTACTGGAATACAAATTCAACAGTATTGATTTTGTTGATGAAACTATTGATTTGGGTTTTGATAGTCCTTTGGATGTTTACTGTACATATTCTCAAAGACAGTTATTAGCAGGACTTGATTATCTAAACTTTAGTGCAATGAGACAAGGTGTTATTTGGCTAAAAGATAAGGGAATAGATGTATTTTTATTAACATTAAATAAGGCTGATAAGGACTATTCCCCTACAACTATGTATAATGATTATTCCATAAATGAGGAATTGTTCCATTGGCAAAGCCAAAGTACAACTTCAGAAACCTCACCAACAGGTCAAAGGTATATTCATCACAAAGAAAAGGGCAGTAAGGTCTTGCTATTTGTGAGAGAATTTAAGAATGATTCCTTTGGTAATGTGTCACCTTATACATTTCTTGGTGAGGCAACTTATGTTAGTCATACCGGCTCAAAACCTATGAATATTACATGGAGATTAGAAAAACCAATACCTGCAAGATTCTTAAAGAAAACAAATAAATTGGTGGTATAAATATGATGAATATAGTTGAAGTGGTAGCAGCTCTAATTTGGAACGGTGAAAAATTTATGATATGTCAGCGACCTGTTAACAAAAAGAGAGGATTGTTGTGGGAATTTGTTGGTGGCAAGGTTGAAAAAGGTGAATCAAAGGAACGAGCCTTAATAAGAGAGTGTAAAGAAGAATTGGATATTGAGATTGAAGTTGACAGTGAATTTATCAGCACAAAGCATACTTATCCTGATATTACTATAAACCTAACTGTCTTTAACTCTAGAATAGTAAGTGGTAAACCTACTCTTCTTGAACATAAAGACCTAAAGTGGATAACTGAAAATGAAATTCCAAATTATAACTTCTGTCCGGCAGATGTAGTTATATTGGAGAAAATAAAAGAATGCTTTTGATTGATTTTTATGTGTTAAATGGTGGCGATTATGAAGTCAGCTACTAGTGAAGAGCATATTTCTGCATTAGAATACCTTGAACGGATATATGGATGAATCAAAAATTCATGTATATGCAAAGGAAAAAGGTCAGTTTAGCAATATTGAATATAATGTTGTTGATTCGTATGATGGGATAGATTATTTTGTTTCAGATGGTGTTATGTGTACTACACTTAATCAAACAATAGACGATATACTGGCAAATTATGATAATATAGATGAATTGGCTTTTCTGAAATCTATTATTTTGATAATCTAATGATAAAGTCGGAAAATATAGACTTATTTAATCAATTAAAGAAAAAAGCTATAACATACTATACTCAGGACTAAGGGACTTTCTGTTAGTGCTTGAAAAATAAAACTATATTATAAAAACAAAAAGACAGGTAACATAATCAAAATGTTACCTGTCTTACTTTTCAATAAAAGTCCTAATTCGCAACGGTTGGGTTCCGTTTCACTGATTTTTTAAAATGGTTCAAGCTCCATCAATTTTTGTCTCATTATTTTATATGCTAAGGCTTCGCATCTTTAAACACTCCCACTTCGCTGGGTAAGGAAAACACCCCTGATAGGCCAATCCTATCTTCATTTTCATTATATTATAATAATTAGCAAGTGTCAATATGTTAAGCTGTTATGCTAAACAATATAATAGATAAGTTTAAATCCTAATGTTAGTAAATTACAAGCGTTATTATAATTTTTTATAGTGTTGGACGGCAAACGGACGGCAATCCGAGGGACTTTACATAAATTTGGTTGAATTAGATAAAAACACCTTAAAAACCGCATACCTAAGCCGTTTTTAAGGTGTTTTGTTTGGCAGGGGCAGAATACTATTAATTTAGCGAAAGTGCCTACCACGCTTATAAAGCACAAATACGAAAGGAAAGAGGCATCTACGCTCTCCCTAAAAACAGTCCACCGGACTGTTTTCTTAACGGTCGCCTTCGACTCCTTCTGCTTTTTGTAAAATAAAAAGCACATCAAAAGATGTGCTTTCATTTTGGCAGGGGCAGAAGGACTCGAACCCTCGGCACGCGGTTTTGGAGACCGCTGCTCTACCAACTGAGCTATACCCCTATATTCTCGAACAATGGTTATTTTATCATTAAATTTACCATATGTCAAGTGGTTTTATAATATTTATTGTGCTATTTTGTAAATTGTCAAAAAATTTCTATTTGTAACCTACCAGCATAATGATTTTGGTTGAATAAGTGATAAACTTATATCATTGATTAACATAATAATGGGGTGCAGTTTATGGAATATTATAAATTAGGAGAAAATGAATCTCCACTTTTTAAGTGTGATTGTTCTGATGAATTAAAAATCATTTTAACAAATCTGAATTTTGTGTTTATAAATATAAATAAAAGGTTACTGCATAGTGATGAGGCAGTTGTTGAGGTGATTCCTAAAGAAGATGTGAAGTTTTATAATGAAAAGCCACAGATTAAGCAACAAGGTTCTTTAGTTGAAATGTACTTTAAACATCAGGAAAAATCAGTAACTTTCAACTCAAGAATGGATGCCTATAAATTTGTACATACTGCAAATGAACTTCTCACAGGTCACACTATGGCAGAAAGAGGTGCTGCTAAGGTTAAGGATGGCATTAATCTTGTGGATGACACTTTAGGATTTAGCACAGTGGATACAGTGAAAGGTGTTATTGAGAATGGTGTTATCGGTAGTATTTTTGGTGGAATTGGAAAGAAAAAGAGCAGAACTAAGAAAATATCAGGTAAATCCGATACTATAAAAGAGTCTGCGAAAAAGTCACTTCAAAGTGGTGTTGATGCACTACAACAAAAGAATGCAGAGAAAAATATTAACGAATACAACAAACAACTTGACAGTCTTAAAAAGTTGAAAGACTTAGTTGATAAAGGTGTGTTAACTGAAGAAGAGTTTGAAAAGAAAAAGAAAGAAATTCTAGGATAAGATAAAAGCCAACCGATAATTTGGTTGGCTTTTTCTATATTATATACTTTATTATATACTTTTATGAATTCAAATATTCTTGCAAATCGTTGAATCCGGTTCTCATTTGACTGTAGCCGTGATTGTAGTAAGTGATTTTCTTATTATAATCATCTTCGGTACGAGAAATTTCCGGAATTGTAGGACGAATAACAAAAACTTTGTTTTCTTTTTCAAGTTCTGCTAATTGGTCAGCTTGTTTTTTGTAAGTTTTAGGTCTGCTTAGCATAGTGTTTAGAAAATCTTTATGTAAAGCAAACTTAGCTTTGTACAGCAAATCCATACTTTTTGAGGATGATGTGTATTGATGAAGTCGTCTGGTTTGGATTACAACGATTTTCTTATATCCAAGTTCCATAGCTCTTTCATATGGTAAAGAGTCGGAAACACCACCATCATAATACTTTTTACCATCAATTTTTACTGCTTTTGAAATGATAGGTAGCGAACTTGATGCAGCACCAATGTCAAGTAATCTTTTTTCATCAGATTTTTCTGTTAAAAATTCAGCCTTGCCTGTTTCTAGGCTGGTAACAACAATTTCATTTGTCACTTTACTGGCAAAATATTTGTCAAATCTAAAAGGATATTGTTTGTAAGGAAATTCATAAAAGGCTTTCTTTAGGTCAATAAGACCTTTGCCTCTTTTTAGTGAACCTTTGCCAATCCATTCATCAGATTTGTTTGTAGGGAAAAGGCAATCTTTTGTTCTGTTTTTCTGTTCTGCAATGTAGCTTAAAGCGCAACAAGTACCGGCTGATACACTGGCAACATACTCAAATTGCATATTTTGTTCCAGCAAATAGTCCAATGCACCGGCAGTAAATAGTCCTCTAATAGCTCCACCCTCAAGAATTAATGCTGCTTTCTCCAAAACTAAAACCTCTTTCTTATATAATAGGGAGCAATTTCTTGCTCCCTAAAAATTATTTGTTCATATCTGCAATAATATCTGCAATAACTTCTCTTTCATCAAGGTGATATTTAACACCCTTGATTTCTAGGTAATCTTCATGTCCTTTACCTGCAAGAACAATAATGTCACCATCTTCTGCATTTTCCATACAGTAACGAATAGCATCCTGCCTTTTTGGTACAACAACATATTTACCGTTAGTCTTTTTAAGACCACCTTCAATAATGTCATTGATAATGTCCATTACATCTTCATCACGACTGTTGTCCTCGGTTAAAACTGAAAGGTCAGCAAGTCTGCCGGCAGTTTCACCCATTTCATATCTTCTAACCTTTGGTCTGTTACCACCGGCACCAAATAGTACAATCAGTCTGTGTGGGTTGTATTCTCTAAGTGTTTCAAGGATGTTTTCCATTGATAATGCATTGTGAGCATAGTCAATAAGCAGTGTATAGTTGCCAGGAACTTTTACTGCTTCAACTCTACCTTTAACCTTAACAGTATCAAGACCTTTCAAGATAGCCTCATCAGAAATACCCATTTCAATTGCATTAGTCATAGCAGCTAGGGCATTATATACTGAGAATCTACCGGGAATGGCAACATTAACATCAAGTGTCTTAAGACCTTTTGTTTTGAAGTTTACACCGATATATCCAGGTTTTGAGATTAGATTATCGTCATAACCTACAATGTCAGCCTTTTTGCTAAAGCCATATGTTGTAATATCACAAGTAGCATTTTCTGTGATTCTGTCAAATGCTTTGTCATCAATGTTGAAAATACCTTTCTTGCATTGCTTGAATAGTAAAGCCTTGCATTGTAGATATTCTTCAAGGTCCTTGTGTTCGCTATCACCAATATGGTCATGGCTAAAGTTTGTGAAAATACCATAGTCAAAGTAAATAGCATCAGTTCTGTGCCATTTTAAGCCAAGAGAAGATGCCTCAATAATCATAACTTTACAACCTGCATCAACCATCATTCTCATAGCATGTTGAATTTCGTATGATTCAGGAGTTGTGTTGTTGGTTTTGTAAATTTTGTTTCCTATAATAATACCAAGCGTACCGATTGTACCGGACTTGATACCTTCAGCATCCAAAATGCTTTTTAGCATTGCAACAGTAGTTGTTTTACCTTTTGTACCGGTCAGAGCAATTGTAGTCAGTTCTTTTTCAGGTTCACCAAAAAGCATTGCACTCATATATGCGAGAGCTTTTCTTGTGTCATCAACCTTGATAACTGTAATATCTTCCGGAATATCTACATTATCAGAGATAACAACTGCACTTGCACCGGATTTAACTGCTTGTGGTACAAACTTGTGACCATCAACATTGTAACCTTTAAGTGCTACAAAAACTGTACCCTCAGTTACCTTTCTACTGTCATAAATAACATCGGAAATTTCGGTTTCTGTGTTTCCTTTAATAAGAGTGTACTCTATATTTTGTAAAATTTTTGAAAGTTGCATAAAATACCCTTTCTGTGGAACTAACTTCCATCTTTATTTTCTATATAAAATGTATAAGCTAAATTTACAACTTTTTTTAAGGTTTGTCAAACAACATATTGTGTCATTATTTTTATTTTTGGTCATTTTATACTATAGATACGAAAAATAGTGTAGAAATAGGGGAGAATTCATCGGTAAGACATTTGGTCTTCACATATTTTTCAATTAAGCAGAAAACGAATTGACACTTTGCACAAATGAAGTATGAGCAAATTAGATAATAAAAAGGTGGGAATTTGTGCAATATACACATTAGCAAATATTTTTATTGTTATATTGCATAAATTTAATCCTCAGTTTTATAACTTTAGATAAAAAGTACAAAGGGAGTTGAAATTTACCCCTATTTTGTGGTACAATTTATTCAAGTGATATGGTTAACGAAAGTTCTATCCTGAGGGAACAAGTAGTTACCGACACAAATTATTTATCTCTTTACAAAGGAAGGAAAATTACAATGAAAATCAAGAGAATTTTATCATTAGTTCTCGCAGCTGCTATGATGGCAGTTGTATTTGTAGGCTGTACTAAATCTGAGGACACAAGTTCTAAGACTTCAAGCGCTGCAAAAACAGTAGATATTGAAAAGAACGCAAAACTAAAGCTATGGGGCTCAGCTGCTTCACTTTCTATCCTAAAGGAACAAGCTAAGGCTTTTGAAAAGAAGTATGCTGACAAGAATGTTAAAATCGAAGTTGTAGCACAGGAAGAAAACGATTCCGGTACACAGGTACTTAGCGACTCTGAAGCTGCTGCCGATGTATTTTCATTCCCTTCAGACCAGCTCTCAAAGCTAACACAGGCTAAGGCTCTTCTACCTGTATATGACAACTATGTTGATGATATTAAGAAGAATCATACAGAAGCTGCTGTTGAAACAGTTAAGGGCGACCTAAACGGTAAAGAAGTTCTATATGCATTTCCACAAACAGATAACGGTTACTATCTAGTATATGATAAGTCAGTTGTATCTGATGAAGATGCAAAGTCATGGGAAGGCGTTCTTGCTGCATGTAAGAAGGCTGGCCGTCAGTTTATTATGAATGCCGGTGATGGTTATTATGCATGTATGTTCCCATTCACAGGTGGTCTAAAGATAGACGGTCTTAAAGGTGACGCTCAGGATATTCAGAAGTTTAACAAGTATGACGAAGATGAAGTTGCACAGACAATGTCAGCTTTCTCAGAACTTTTCCACAAGTATAAGAATACATTTGTATCTGCATCAGTCGATAAGATCAGTGCCGGTTTCTCAACAGCTAAGAGAACATGTGGTGCCGGTATTGACGGTACATGGAACGCAGCTGTTAATCAAGATGCACTAGGAAAGGATCTTGGTGTTACAGTTCTGCCAACAATTAATGTTAATGGTACAGACAAACAGACAATTGCTATGATTGGTTATAAGTACATCGGTGTTAAGTCAGTTACTAAGTTCCCTAACGCAGCTGAAGAACTAGCTAACTACCTAGTAAGTGCTGAATGCCAGAAAACAAGACTAGAAAAGCTAGGTTGGACTCCAACAAACAAGGGTGTTGAAGTTGAAGGTAATGATGGTGTTAGAACAATGCTTGAAGAAGCTAAGACATACGTTGTTCAGGCTAACATTATCCAGGCATTCTGGGATCCAATGGCTAACCTAGGTAACAAACTTTACAAGCCAACTGAAAAAACTGATGTAGCTACAATGAAGACACTTCTAAAGGATACTTTAACAAACATCAACGGCTAATTTAATTAGACTGTTAATTGTTAAGATTTTTAAGTACTGGAGATAACGGAAAGTTATCTCCAGTATTTATGAACGGAAAATAAAGTATAAAGGAGTGACGTCATGAAATACATAGATTATGTCCAGCTAAATTCTTTCCAAAAGTTTGGATATAAGAGTAAGAATTTCTTTGTCAACTTACCACATAATCTTGCTAAGTTCTTTATTATGCTTGGTAACTTTTTCAAGAAAGTATTCTTAGGTATAGGTCACGGATTTGCAAACTTTGGTAAAAGATTTGCTAAAGGTGACTGGGCAACAAAGTTATCTTACCTTATTATGGGTATGGGTAACATTAGCAAGGGACAGTACATTAAGGGTTTACTATTTTTAGTTATTGAAGCTGCTTATGCAATGTTCCTAATTTTCTTTGGTATCGACCAACTATCACAGTTCGGCACACTTGGCACTCAGGAAGGTGGACTTGGTGTAGATCCGACAACAGGTGCTTATGGCTATGTTGAAGGTGATAACTCAATGCTTATCCTTTTATATGGTGTTACAACAATTGTTGTTTCAGTTGTATTCCTAGTATTCTATATTATGAATACTAAGTCAGCTATGAAAGTTCAAGAACTAAAGGCTGAAGGTAAGCACATTCCTACATTTAAGGAAGAATTAAAGCAGTTTGGTGACGAGAAGTTCCAAATTACACTTCTTTCTTTACCTTGCTTACTAATTGGTATATTTACTGTTCTACCACTTATCTTTATGGTGCTAATCGCATTTACAAACTATGACCACAGCCATCAGGTTCCAGGTCACTTGTTTACATGGGTGGGTTTACAGACATTTAGAGATGTATTCAGTAATGTTGGCGGTGCTAACATGGGTGAAACATTCCTAACACTAACTGAATGGACAATTATTTGGGCTATTTTTGCAACATTCCTAAACTATATCTTTGGTATGATTGTTGCTCTAATGATTAACAAGAAGGGCATTAAGCTAAAGTCTCTTTGGAGAACACTATTCGTTATCACAGTTGCTGTACCTCAGTTCGTTACTCTACTAGTTATGAACCAGATGCTACAGTTTAATGATGGTGCTATTAATATCCTACTACAGAATCTAGGTTTTTCAAGAATTCACTTCCTAGACGGTACTGCTTTAACTGCTAAGCTTACAGTTATCATTGTTAACCTATGGGTAGGTATTCCATATACTATCTTAATTACATCCGGTATTCTTATGAATATCCCTGCTGACCTATATGAATCAGCTACAATTGATGGTGCCGGTCCTGTTAAGAGTTTTGTGAAGATTACTCTTCCATATATGCTATTCGTTACAACACCATATCTAATTACAACATTTATCAACAATATCAATAACTTTAACGTTATTTACTTGTTATCCGCTGGTGGTCCTACAACTGAAAAGTTGTACGGTGGTGCCGGACAGACCGACTTGCTTGTTACATGGCTATTTAAGTTGACAATGAGCGAACAAGACTACAACTATGCTGCCGCTATCGGTATCCTAGTATTTGTTGTTTGTGCATCCTTGTCACTAATTACATTTAACATGACAAAATCTGCTAAGGATGAGGAGGCATTCTCATGATAAAAAGTTACAAGTTAAGAAGACATATCTCAAATGCCGCTGTATATTTAATCCTTGCAGTTATGGGTATTATTTGGATATCTCCACTAGTATGGATGGTTCTTCATTCATTTAGAGGTGAAGGTACATCAGCTGTTCATTACCTAATTCCACAAACATTTACTTTCCAGCATTACATTAATCTATTTACTGATACAACAATTTTGAATTTCCCAAGATGGTTTCTTAACACTCTTGTAGTTGCAATTTTCTCTTGTATCATTTCTACATTGTCAGTTCTAATGGTTGCATACGCATTCAGCCGTTTAAGATTTAAGGCTAGAAAACCACTTATCAACATTGGTATGATTATTGGTATGTTCCCTGGCTTTATGACAATGATCGCTATTTATTACCTATTAAAGGCTATGAGTCTTACTCAGACTCTTCCTGCACTTGTTATCTGTTACTCAGCCGGTGCAGGTATCGGTTTCCAGATTAGTAAAGGTTTCTTCGATACAATTCCAAGAGCACTTGACGAAGCTGCTACTATTGATGGTGCAACTAAGAACCAGATTTTCTGGAAGATTATTCTTCCAATGTCAAAGCCAATTGTTGTTTACACAGTTCTAACAGCATTTATTGGACCTTGGACAGATTTTATTCTAGTTAAGATTATCATGGGTGATGCTCGTGATAACTATACAGTTTCTGTTGGTCTTCAGTTGATGGCTAGTCAGCAGTACATTTCTAAGTACTATCAGAGATTCTTAGCCGGTTCAACAGTTGTTGCAATTCCTATTACATTGTTGTTCTTGAAGATGCAGAACTACTATGTTGAAGGCGTTACAGCTGGTGGCGTTAAGGGTTAGTTTTACAAAAATTTACTCCACAGATTTTTCTGTGGAGTTTTTTGTTTTTGTATTCTAGTTTATAGCAATACCCATAGATGTATAAATATCGTTAAATGACAGTTGTACATATTGCATAAATTTGGTTGTTAATTTTCTGTAAACAGTCCCTTTATATGTGGGTGTGATATTGATATAGACTAAGAAAAATGGTAAAATTAATATTAAATATTCTGATAAAGGAGAAATCTATGAAAAAATTAGTTGCACTGTTTATGGTGCTGGTAGTTGCATCAACTGCCGTAGTATTTTCAGGTTGTACAAAGTCAACAGAAGATTTAATGGAAAATGCAAAGGTAAATCTTCCTAAGGATAAGTACAACACTTATTACCAGATTTGGATTGGCTCATTCTGCGATTCAAATAACGATGGTATCGGTGATATTCAAGGTATTATCAGTAAGCTGGATTACATTAATGACGGTGATGACAGTACAGATACTGACCTTGGTTATACAGGTATTTGGCTAAGTCCAATGATGCCTTCACCATCATATCACAAGTATGATGTTAAGGATTATTACAACATTGACCCTCAGTTTGGTACACTTGATGACTTTGACCAGTTAATCAAGGAATGTGATAAGCGTGGTATTGATGTTATTATTGACTTTGTTCCTAACCATTGTTCCAGCGAACATCCTTGGTTTAAAAAAGCTCTTAAAGAAGCTGAAAAAGGCAACTTTAACGGTTACGCAAAGTACTTTAACATTAAGAAATCTTCTGAAACTGAATCAGGTTATAACTGTGACCCTGATGATAGCAGTATTATCTATGAAAGCAACTTTACTGACACAATGCCTGAATGGAACTACGACTATGAAGGTACAAAGAAGGAAATGGCTAAGGCTGCAAAATTCTGGATTGATAGAGGTGTAGCAGGTTTCAGACTTGATGCAGTTAGATACCTATATTACAATGACTATGAAAAGAGTTCAGATACTCTAAAGTGGTTCTATGACACTTGCAAGAAAGAAAAGAACGACATTTATATGGTTGGTGAAGACTGGTCATCAGATATGAACGAAGTTACTGCAATGTACAAGTCAGGTATCGACAGTTTATTTGCTTTCCCATTTGGTGATATTAGCGGTAAGTTCCTAGGTAGTGTTATTTCCGGTTCTATTAATGATTACACAGATACACTTTTAAGTTATGAAAAGAAAACTAAGGAAGCTAATAAAAATACAATTAATGCTTACTTCCTAACTAACCATGATATGAGTCGTGTTGGTGACTCACTAACTGAGTTATATCAGAAAAAGATGGCTGCTGCCCTATATATGACAACACCCGGTAATGCTTTCACTTATTACGGTGAAGAACTTGGTATGGAAACATATGATGAAGGCGATGACCCGGCAAAGAGAACTGCTATGATTTGGGATAGCGACAATCTTCCAAATGTTACTGCTAACGGTATTGACAGAGTTGAAGACAATACTGATGGTGGTGGCGTTAAGCAACAGGACAAGAACAAGGATAGTCTACTGAACTTCTACAAAAAGTTAATTAAACTTAGAAACTGTCACCCAGGCATTGCAAGAGGTACAATCTCTGCTTTACCTGATGATTTTGATGGTGGTAGTGGTGTAGGTGGTTACTACCTAACATACAAAAACGAAAAGTATCTTGTACTTCACAACCTAGATATAGACAAGCACAATTTTGAAATCACAGATAAATTGATTGATGATGATTACAAAATTGCCGGTATGTTTAGTGCAAAGAGTGGTAAGGTATCAATCGAGAAAAATGTACTAACTTTACCTGCTTATAGCACAATCGTTTTACATTCAACAAAATAATTTTTTCTACCGATATAACGGTAAAAATGAGGAAAGCTCTCGACAATGGGAGCTTTCTTTTTTTATTCTACAAAGTAAAGGAAAACAAACTAAAAAGGTACATTCACATTGTGACAAAACTGTTGTGGGCAACTGACTATAATAAAAACACAATATCAAGGATATGAAATTACCCTTATTAATATGACAGGATGTGTAAAAATGACAGCAGTTAAAAAGCTACTTTCCGGTAGGTGGAATGAATTTAAAGAAAGTTCAACAGGAAAAAATATTTTGATGCAAAGCATATATTTTTTGTGTGGTGTGTTAATTTCAAGAGGTGCAGTTTTTGGGCAACTTTCTCCATTTGGTGCTGCATATGTTGCTTCAGTTCCTTATAGAAATCTTATAACTTCAATGCTTGGTACAATCTTCGGATATGTTGTGCTTGATCCGGAAAATTGTTTTAGATACATAGCAATTGTGGTTGCCATTGGTGCTATTAGGTTTGTTGCAAATGATATTAAGAATATCAGCAAAAGCACTGCCTTTCCATCAATGGTAGCTTTTTTACCGGTATTTGCAACAGGCATTGCATTGCTTTTTTCCGATACTTCTCAGTTAAGTTCATTTGCACTTTGTACAGTTGAAGCATTAATTTCAGCATCAGGTGCATTTTTCTTAGATAGAGCAATTTGCCTTTGTTCCTCTAGGAGAAACTTAACTTCATTTACTCAGCAAGAACTTTCTTGCATAGTAATGTCAGGTTGCATTCTGTTACTTGCACTTGGTGGACTTGGCATTGGTGAATTTTCCTTTGGTAGAGCATTAGCAGTTGTGGTTGTACTTCTTTGTGCTAAGTTTGGTGGTGTTGCCGGTGGTACAATCGGTGGCATTTCAACCGGTGTTGTGTTTTCTTTAAGTTCACTTTCACTTAGCTTTTTGTGTGGTGGTTTTGGTTTTGGTGGACTGATGGCAGGGCTTTTTTCATCTACAGGTAAGATTGGCACTGCAGTTGCATTTATATTGTCAAATATAATAATGTCTTTTTCTTCAGGTGATAAGGACTTGATTTTTGCCTTAGCAGTTGAGTCTGTATTTGGTGCCGGGTTATTCTTTATGATACCTAATGCAGTAGGCAATGTCGTTTCGGCTTTGTTTTCTCCTTGTGATGATGTAAATAGTGGCATTGCCTTAAAAGAGAATGTTATCAGTAGGCTTAACTTTTCTTCAAAAGCCTTGAAGGATGTATCTTCTTGTGTTACAAGAGTTTCTGACAAAATGCGAGAAATGAATGTTGATTCTTTTCCTGATGTTTACTTAAATGCTAAAGCAAATGTTTGTTCAAGTTGTGGAATGAGAGTATTTTGTTGGGAAAGAGAGAAAGGTGTTTCTGAGGATGATTTTAACCGATTAACAGAAAATTTAAAGAAAAATTGCCACATAACTGTTGATGATATTGATGCTTTGTTTGTTAAGAAATGTTGTAGAAAATCTGAACTAAGTACTGCAATAAATCGGTATTATCAGTCCTACCTTATGAGTATGGAAAGTATGAGGAGAATTGATACTATCAGAGGTGGTCTTGCAGGTCAGTTTGGTGGACTTTCGGACATATTAAAAGATATGGCAGATGAATTTTCTAAGACAGATGTGTGTGATTTAGACAGTAGTGAGAAAATTTCCTATATGCTAAGGCAATATAACCTTATTCCTATACTTTGCAATTGTAGGATTATGGATAGTGAAATGACAGTAGAAATGGAACTTTCCGAAAGAAGTAAAGGTTCAATTAAAAAGTCTGTACTTAGGAGAGAAGTGGAAAAATGTTGTGGCAGAAGATTTCTTGATCCGGTAACTACTATTGCTCAAGATAGAGTGAGAGTTGTACTAAACGAAAGACCACTGTACGAAACCGAAGTTGGTTCATATCAGCATATTGCAAACAATGGCAGAATGTGTGGTGACAGTATAGTATGTTTTAACGATGATAAAGGTAACTTTGTTTCCCTAATCAGTGATGGTATGGGTACCGGTGGCAGAGCAGCAGTTGACTCTATGATGACAGTAAACCTAATGGAAAAACTAGTAAAATCAGGACTTTCATTTGATTGTGCTTTAGGGTTGACAAATTCAGCATTGATGGTAAAAAGTCAAGAAGAAAGTTTGGCTACAGTTGATGTTTCTTCAATCAATCTATTTACAGGCAGAACGGAATTTCTAAAAGCCGGTGCACCTTATACATATGTGAAAAAGAAAGGTAGGGTGATGCGAAAAGAAATACCATCAATTCCGGCAGGTATATTAAACGAAGTGTATTTTACAAAAGAGGAAACCACCCTTTCCGGAGAGGATATGATTGTTATGTTAAGTGATGGAGCTATTATGGGTGACGATAAATGGCTACTAAGTTTAATAAAGTCTTGGAATAAAGGTAGCTGTCAGGAACTTGCCGAGGCAGTTGTTGAAGAGGCTATGCGACATAATGAAGGTATAAAAGATGATGATATAACTGTACTTGCAGTAAGGTTAAAGGATAATTAATTAAAAAATAAAAGCCACATAAAAATGTGACTTTTACAGTTAGTTATTAGATTGATGAAGTTTTTCTTCAAGTAGTCTGTAAATGTTTTGACTGCTATTTTCTTTCTTGAAGATATGTATGTTGTTACGCATCATTTCAAGTTCTTGGTCATTGGCAATAAAGTCATTTAGCTGATGTATTCCTTCTCTGCCTTTTCTAAGGGTAAAAGCTAGGTTATGCCTTTTTAAGAACTCAGCATTGTCTTTTTCTTGACCGTCATAAGAACGGAAAATTGCCATAGGAAGTTCCTTGGCCATAGCTTCCGAAACAGTAAGACCACCGGGTTTAGTGATAATTAAATCACTGGCACTCATATAGTCCTCAATGTTGTCAACAAAGTAACATAGCTTTGTAGGAATAGTGATTTTAACTGTTGGTTCTTTTTTGTTCTTAATAACGCCACTTCTTACCATATGACGGAATGTTCTAAACAACTTTTCATTTTTACCGGTGACAACAATCAGTTGATAATCACTAGGGTACTTGTTTAGGTTCTTGTAGATTTCAAGAATGTTAGTAACACCAAAAGAACCTGCCATCATCAGTACAGTTTTCTTGTGAGGGGAAAGTCCTAGCTGTTCCCTCATAGCATACTTATCACAATGCTTGTAGAAATCTTCATAAATCGGAATACCCAAAGGATAGATAATAGAGCAGTCAACATTGTATTGGTCTCTAAGCTGATGAACAATATCGTTGTTAGCTACAATATAAGCATCTACAAGGTCATTAATATATGCAGCATGAGCAGCATAGTCTGTAACAATGCTAAATAACAGAGCATTTGTACGACCTTTCTTTTTAAGGGCAGATACCATCTCTGTGCAAAAGGCATGACAGCTGATTACACAATCAGGTTTGAATTTATCAAATAACTTTCCTAACTTTCTTGAGTAAAAAGAAGCGATACCGTGAACTGCCTTGTCTAGGAAAGACACCTTGTCTGCAGAGTTATATATTTTACCGTAAAGTCTGGGAGTTTTGTTTGCAAAGAACAAGTAGCCCTTGGTAACAATCCAATGTAAAAATTTAGAACTGTACATTAAGGCATCTTCAATAACAACCTCATTACCCTCAACAGTTTCTATTGTTTTTTTCAGAGCAAGACTGGCTCTGTGATGACCTCCACCGGTGTCGGTCAGTAATATTAACACTTTCATTTTATTCACCATATAAATTTCTAATACTAATTATATAAAAAAATATCGGACTTTTCAACAAAACTACAATAATGATACTTCTTTTTATATAAATAATTTGTCATTATATGTAACTTCCCTAAAAACTAATGTTTTAGCTAATATATCTTTGTCATTAATTCGACAAAAAGTTACAAGGTTGTCACTTTAATTTTTCGGTTTATTGTAGTATTCTTATATGTAGGACATTATACGATTATTAAGAAATGATTAAGAGAAAGAGAATATGTAAGAAGGAGAGCT
Source organism: Ruminococcoides intestinihominis (assembly GCF_040096285.1). Lineage (NCBI taxonomy): Bacteria > Bacillati > Bacillota > Clostridia > Eubacteriales > Oscillospiraceae > Ruminococcoides > Ruminococcoides intestinihominis. Next base: position 69,863 of record NZ_JBBMEY010000004.1, read on the forward strand.
TTCTGTGAGTAGAGATTTGGATGAACTAAATTATCTTGCTGATTTAGAAGATGATGACAACTTTGAGCCATCTGACTATAATACACAAGATATGCGTAATATAAATGAAAAAGTAAATCGTATTCTTTATGGTAAAAACGATGAACAGCCTAAAAATGAAAAGTCAGAGAAGAAAGAGCCTGACCAAGTAGATATTAGCAAAAAGGCAACAAAGCCTGAACACAAAGAAGAAAAGAAACCTGAATACAAAGAGAAAAAAGTAGAACATAAAGAGAAAAAAGAAAATAAAAAACAAGAAGAAAAGAAAGAAACAAAGCCTTCTAACAGTAACCCTACCGAGGAATTAGTTGATATAACTAAAGATCCGGAAATGGTTGATGATGTTAAAGAAGAAACAAAGAAGCCTAAGAACAAAAAAGCGATTGTCGGCTTTATTATTGGTGTAGCAGTTGTACTTTGTGTTGTATTGGTATTTGTTGTTCAAGGTGTTGTTTCTCCTAGTAACAATAATGCACAGCAAGAAACAACTACTTCAGAAACAAAGCCAACTGTAGCTATTACAAATGACAAAGGTGAATTTGTTTTTGCAAAAGGTACTAAAGTTTCCGGTGTTGATATTGGTGGCTTAACAGTAGTACAGGCTAGAATTCTTCTAAAAAGTGAAGAAATTAAGTCTAGACCAAAGATGAACATTACAGTTAATGTTGACGGTGAAGAAACAACTTATACCGAAGATGACTTTACTTTTAAGTATGATACTTCTACTGTTCTTGATGATGAAAAGATTATTTCAAAGAGAATGGCTGACGGTACAACTTATCCAACAACAACTGATAGCAACGGTAATGAGTATGCTAAAGAACAGGTAATGAAGATTTCTGCCAGTCTAAACCAGTCATCCGTTGACAAGTTAATTAATAAGATTTACAAAAAATATAATGTAAAAGCAAAGAATGCAAGGGTAACTAAGTTTAAACCTGATTCAAGTCCTATGTTTACTTATGAAGAAGGTAAGTCAGGTCTTGAGGTAGATAAAGATGATTTACAGTCACAGATAAATTCAATTGTCGAAAAAGGCAATGCTTCCGGTACATATACAGGTACGGTTACAGTTACAAGAACTGCAACTCAGCCTAAGTATGATGTTGCATTCCTAAAGAAAAATATGCAGTTACTTGCTTCTTGGGAAACATATTCAACAAATGATGCTAACGGTAATCAGAATATGAAAGTTTCTCTAAAGGCTTGTAACGGTAGTATTATTGACCCGGGTGAAACTTGGTCATTTAATGGTTGCACAGGTAACAGTAACGATACTTCTCTGGGTTATGCATCAGCAGGTGTTATTGTTGACGGTGACTTTACTGATGGTGTTGGTGGTGGTATCTGCCAGTCCAGTACAACAATTTACAATGCAGCAGTAAGAAGTAACCTAACTATTGCTGAGCGTTCACCTCATACTTATCCATCAGTATATGCTAAGAGTGGCTTTGATGCTGCTATTGACTATGGTAATCTTGACCTAAAGCTAAAGAATGATTCTAAATATCAAGTATTCTTGGCTTGTTATATGGAGGGTACAACTCTTCACGCAACATTCTATGGTATTAAGGATGATTCTTATGATGTAATTGATACATATAGTGAGAACTATGACATTCAATCATCTTACTATAGGGCAAGATCGTATAGAATTTATAGAAATAAGAAAGGCAAGGAAATCAGCAGAGAAGAATTGCCAAGTTCATATTATAGTCTAAAGAACGGTGCTTCTGTTCAGACACCTGATAGTGGTGGTACAGACTATAAGCATGGTGGTCATGTAGAATAAAATATGTTGAATTTTTAAGGGAGTCGCAAAGACTCCCTTATTTTTATGAACAACTTAACAGAATATATTATGTTTGTTCACAGTCTTGTAATTTAGTTTGTATTTTTTGCATTATAAAGCCCTCAATTCTTTGTTTAAAGATACAAAACAACTGAAAGGTACTGTACAAATTTATTCAATATGCTATAATTATTTACAGAAAATCTTTGGAGGGTAACTATGAAATATATGAAAAGGTATGTAAGCGTGCTACTAACACTTGCGATTATGCTAAGTTGTACATTAATCACAATGGGTTCAGTTTCAGCTGCTGAAGGTTCTAGGGCATATTTTGATAACTCAAAATACAATTGGGAAAAGGTCTATGTATATGCCTACGGTACAAAAGTAAATGCAAAATGGCCGGGTCAGTTAATGGAAAAAGGTGCAGATGGTCTTTACTCTATTGATTTTCCGGCTACATACAAATCTGAGAATGTAATTTTCAACAATGGTCTTGAAGAAGATGCAGGTAAAGAACAGTTCCCTAAAAATTCAGGCCTTAGCCTAAAGACAGGGGAATGTAAACTTTTAACTGCTGATTCTAAGTGGGTTAATTATGGTAAGATGGACGACCATGCTTATGGTTTTTCTTACACACCATCAGGTACTGTTTTCAGCAAAGATTACATTGAAGTAAAACTTGGTCTAAAGGGTAGCAAGACAGGTTTTTATTCTATTGATGGTTCAGCTAAGAAAACTTATGCTAACGGTGATACAATCAGAGTCGGTGAAGGTAAAATCGGTAACAGTACAATTAAACTAACTCTTACAACTAAGGGTAGTGATGCTGTTGAAACAACTCAAGAATATACATTTAAGAAAAAATTTACATCAACAAAGACAACTTTCTCTGCTAAGTCAGATGGTCACGCAACTGAGGCAGAGGGTGGTTACTATGGTACAAACCCTAATATGCAATTAGGTAAGTATAAGAAAGTCACAGTTGATGGTAAGACAGATGATTGGGATAGCTCAATGCTTATTGCTCAGGGTGTTGCAAACGATGACCCAAGAGTATATATGCCATCTTCAATGCACGAACAGCCTTGGGATGCATACGCACTATATGGTGCATGGGATGATGATAACCTATACTTTATGTGGGAAATGGCAAACACAACTTATATTGTTTCACCAAGTGATGACTTTGCTACATCAAACGAAGCAAGACCATGGAGAAACAGTATTCCAATGTACCTAGCACTTTCTGTTGACCCTGACAAACAGGCAACAGGCAAGGCGATAGGCACAAATAAAGACGGTTCAACTTTTACAAATCCATTTGTTTGGGGTTGTGACGGTGGTGTTGCTAAAGATGGTAATGTATCTTTCACAACACATATTGATACACTTGTAGCGATGGATACAAACAACTCTAACGGTGGTGCATCAATCTTTAAGGCAGATACTAAGGATATAGATGGAACATATATGTTCAACTATGACACAAGAGTTCCTATCGGTGTTAATTCATTCCAAGCTCAGGATAACCGAAACGGTTTCAAGATTAAGCATGCTAACGGTACAAAGAGTGATTCAATTATTGGTATAAACGGTGCAAAGGGTGACCGTAAACTTGGTGATAATCTTGACCCTGACTCAAGCTGGGTTGACTTTAAAGACCTTGGTTACAAATCAGAATATGGTTACATCTATGAAGTAGCTATTCCACTAAAAACTCTAGGCATTGACAGAAACTATATTGAAACTAAGGGTATTGGTGCAATGCAGATTTTAACATACGGTACTTCCGGTATGGATACATTACCACACGACCCATCAATGTTAGATAATGCAAATGTTGAATATAGCTATGACCCATCAACTTCACACGAAAAGGAAGATGTTGATAATATTACAGTACCACTAGCTAGAATGGGTGCTTTACTATCAGATACAGTTGTAAACGAAGCTCCTCTAGAAATTAACTGTGGTGCAGATAAAAATTCCGGTCAGAGTGTTGGTGCTGCAATTACTCTACAGTCAGAAGCATATAACAATAAGGGTAATGTTTCTTATGAATTCTATGTAAATAATGAAAAACTAACTAATACAACAACAAATACTGCTAGGTGGACACCATCAAAGGATGGTAGCTATTCACTAAAGTTTGTTGCTAAGGATTCTAACGGAAAAACTGTAGAGAAAACAATGCTATATAATGTTGGTGAAGCTAGTAGCGAAAAGCTATTGGGGGACGCTAATGGTGACGGTAAGGTAGACGTTAAGGATGCAACATTAATTCAGAAGTATGTTGTTCTAATGGCAGATATTGCCCCTGAAAACCTATCAGTAGCTGACTATAACAAAGATGGTAGAATTGATGTTAAGGATTCATCAGCTGTTCAAAAGTCAGTATTAAATATGTAATTTGGTTAATAGACTTTGTTCATTAAAATTTTTTCTCCAGAAAAAAGAATATTTTAAGAAAAGAACTGTCGTTAGGCAGTTCTTTCCTTTTTGTTATTTATGTATATTTAGTAAACTTTGTTCAGTCTTTATTTATAAATTATAACTATTGAAAAGATTTCTTATATAATAGTATAATTGTAGTATAATATTGAGGAGGATATCTATGAATAAAACTAAAAGATTAATTTCAATTCTAATGGCAATAAGTATTGCTGTTAGCGTACTAATGGTAGGTTCTGTTTCAGCATCAGCAGTAACTGCTAATGCTATTAAGGATGTTCCTACATACAAAAGCAGAACTGCTTATATGGACAGTGTAAGAACAGGTAAAACTCAAGCATCAGAAAGTTTTGTTGATACTTTTGAGAAGGTTTATTCTTTTACTTTAAAGAATGATGCAAACTTTATGCTTAACTTTGGTTTTACTAATCATACAAAGTATAGCTGGAATGAAACATATCTTGTTGAAGTTTATACTGACCCTAACTTGCTTTATAAGAAAGATTTGACTGTAATTAAAAACGATAACAACAATGAAGCAATGTATGGTTTCTTAGGCAAAGGTACTTATTATGTAAAGGTGTACTATAAAAATAAAACTAAAGAACAAATAAACAGTACTTTCTTTATGTCACTAGGTCAAGTTAGCAAAAAAACTAAATTCACTACAGTTTCTTATGTAAGAACTAATAGAGACAAGACAGTTACATATAGATTAAATACCGTAGATGCTCCACAAACTGTTTATGTTCATACTTGTAATTACGGCAGAACATCAGGTACTACTATAACTGTTTGTGGCCAGGCAATAACTTTAAATGCAAAGAATGAATTTAACTATACCTACAAAAATCAAGATCCTAATGCACATATGAGCATTTGGGTTAAGGATGTAAACGGTTATGTTAGTGAAACATATGCTCTTTGTCTAAATAAGTATACTGCAACAGTAGTTGGCGTTAAGAATAAAGATTATACCGGTAGAAATGTAGGTCAAAGTGGTCTAAGTGTAAAGGCAGGTTACGATGCTGCAAGTTATAGACTAAGCTATAGAAATAACAAGAATGTTGGTACTGCAACAGTTTATATTAAAGGTAGTGGCATTACAATCGGTTCTGTTGCAAAAACATTTAAAATTGTACCTAGCAAGATTACTAAGGCAACTTCTAAAGTAAAGGGTAGCAAAGCTACTTTATCTTGGAGTAAGTCAAAGGGTGCTAAGAAGTATGTTCTTCAGAAAAATGTTAAGGGTAAGTGGAAAAATGTAAAAACACTTTCTTCTACTTCTTATAAGTTAACAGTATCTAAGGGCAAAACTAAGTTCAGAGTTTACGGTACTGCAACAGTAAGCAAAAAGGCTTATAACGGCTACGGAAAAACATTTACAGTAAACAGAAAGAAATAATTTTAATTTAATAAAATAAAAGAACCTCTTTTGCACATAATAAGTGTAAAAGGGGTTTTTCTTATGATAAAAAGAGTTGGTTCATATACAGTAGAATTTTTACATCCACCGGTAATAACAGGTTATAGTTCAGTAGTTGGCAAGAAAGAGGCTGAAGGACCTTTAGGAAAATATTTTGATAAGATTTTTTACGACTCAAGGGCTGGTCAACCTACTTGGGAAAAGGCTGAAGCTAAGTTTCAGCAAGAGGCCTTTATTGGTGCAATGACAAAAAGCAAAACACATCCGGAGGATATTGACTTTGTTTTTGCAGGGGATTTATTAAATCAGCTTATAGGCTCCAGTTACTCAATGAGAAGTTTTAATATCCCTTACCTTGGTCAGTATGGGGCTTGTTCAACAATGGCTCAGGGGGTAATTATGGCTTCATTTACAGTAGGTGGTGGAAGTGCAAGAGAAACTGCCGTTGTAACCTCATCGCATTTTTGTACAGCAGAAAGGCAGTACCGTTATCCACTTGAATATGGTGGTGTAAGACCCCAAACTGCTCAATGGACAGTAACAGGTTCAGGCTCTGTAATTGTCAGTAATGAGGGGAAAGGCGTTGAAGTGGTAAATGCCACAGTAGGAAAAATTGTGGATAAAGGGGTAAAGGATATAAACAATATGGGTGCTGCAATGGCACCGGCAGCCTATGACACAATTTTGACCTACTTTAATGATACCAAGACCACACCTAATGACTATGACAGAATTTTTACAGGTGATTTAGGACAAGTAGGTTCGGAGCTTTTGCATCAATTGCTAAATGATGATGGGTATAACATTGATAGTGTTCATAGGGATTGTGGACTGATGATTTTTGACAGAGATACTCAAGATGTTCATGCAGGTGGTTCAGGCTGTGGATGTGGTGCATCGGTACTTTGTGGCAAAATATTAAAGGATATGGAAAGTGAAAAGTACCGAAATGTACTGTTTATAGCTACAGGTGCGTTGATGAGTCCAACTGCAAATCAGCAAGGAGAGAGTATTCCTGGGGTTGCACATTTGATACATTTAAAATGTCAATAGTAAATAGTAACAATAAAAGTGCCTCTATAATAGGGGTGCTTTTGTTGTATATGTAAGAATTTTTAAATTTTTTGTTTTATTTTTGTAACTTCCTTGACAGAGGTGATATTACTATTTGTAATATAATTATGTTGAAAACCATATGGAAATTGTTAATGTGAAAAACTTTCCTTGTAGAAAAATGCATTATTTTTAGAGTATTAGTGGATAACTTCAAGGGTTTTCCTAGTTGCCAACATAGTTTTCCACATAAATGTTAGTAAAATGTTAGTTTACTAACTGTATAATTGTAATTTTAATTATTACAAAGAATTATCAAATTTGTTTTATTTTTGGTGATTACATACTAAATACTAGGTCAAAAATATAGATAGAAAGAGGGTTTTGCTATGTTAAGAGGCATAAACAGACAGGTTCTGGAGATTACAGAAACCAACAATATGTATTACGAAAAGGCTTTGCTTGTGGTTCGTCCGGAATATACAGATGCTCAGAAAAATGTTTTGGAAAGAGAAGCAAAGTTAATGCTAAGGCGAATGTACCCACCGTCAGCAATAAAAATAAAATCTAAGATTATTTATTGGTCAATTAGGCTGGGTGTTTCAGCCTTAATGGGTGGACTGGCTACTGCTATAATAATATTACTTTCTATGTAATCTTATACCTAAGCTATTCATATAATTTTATATAAATTATATGGAGGCTGTTATGAAAGTTAAATTTTTTCGTAACCTTGAAATAGTAGGTGCTTTCTTTGTGTTTTCTTTGGCGTTTTTGTTGCACTATATTTATCAGCTAACTGACGGTACGGTTTTTTCGATTCTTTTTGGTGCAGTTAATGAGTCAGTGTGGGAAAATACAAAAATATTTCTCATTGCCTATGCCGTTTGGGGACTTGTTGAGCTTTTGGTTTCCAATGTGTATTTCAAGCCATTTGTAGTGGGTAAAGTCCTTGGCATTTACTTTATGGGATTTTTCATAATAATTATGCACTATTTATTTTCACTTTTTGTTGGAGATAAAATGGTTGGTGTTGATATTGCTATGGGCGTTTTTGCAGTTATTTTTTCTCAGATTATTTCTTATAAGGTTACTTTAAGTGATAAAAATTTCAGTACTTACTTTGTACCGTCATTATTTTTGTTGGGACTGTTCCTTATTGCATATTTTTCCTTTACGGTTTTTCCACCACATATGGGACTTTTCAAGGACGAAACAACAGGCTTTTACGGAATTTTGCCGAATTATGTAGATAAAGGTGCAGCAGTTTTAAATAATCTGTAAAACCCCATAATTATTTTAGTTTTTTTATGTTTTTGCTTTTACTTAATTTCCTTTTGTGTTATACTTATTCTGTACAAATTACTAGAAAAGGTATAAACAAAAGGAATTTTTTATGGAACAAAATAAACAGAATTTAGATAATCAAAGAAATGATATAATTGCAGGTCGTAACCCTGTTATGGAGGCAATCCGTAGTGGCAGAAGTATTGAGTCAATCCTTGTAGCAAAGGGAGAGAGAAGTGGCTCGGTTGTTGCGATTATTGCAAAAGCAAAACAGAAGAATATCCCTGTTAAAGATGTTGACTCGAAAAAGCTGGATTTCTTAGCTAAAGGTGTAAACCATCAGGGTATTGTTGCTCAATGTGCAGTAAAGGAATACAGTACACTTGAGGATATTTTTGCTTTAGCAGAAGAGAGAGGGGAAAGTCCTTTCATTATTGTTCTTGACAAGATAGAAGACCCACACAACCTAGGTGCTATTATTCGTACTGCAGAATGTGCCGGTGCTCACGGTGTAATTATTCCTGAAAGAAGAAGTGCAGGACTTTCTTATACAGTAGAAAAAACTTCTGCCGGTGCATTAGAGTATATGCCGGTTGTAAGAGTTAAGAATATTTCAGCAGTACTCCAAAAGCTAAAGGATAAGGGTATTTGGGTTTATGGTGCTGATATGGACGGTGAGCATTACAAGAAAGTTAACTTCGACGGTGCAGTTGCCCTAGTAATCGGTAATGAGGGTAAGGGTATCAGTCCACTTGTTGCAAAGGATTGTGATGTTATTGTTTCACTTCCTATGAAGGGCAAAATCAATTCTCTTAACGCTTCTGTTGCAGCAGGTATTTTAATGTATGAAATAGCAGACAAAAGATAAATAGGAGAGAAATAATGGAGTTTAAGAAACCTGACTTTCTAAAGAATAAGGTTAAGAAAAAGCCTAAAAAAGAAGTCAAAAAGGTAACTAAGAAAGAAAATCAAGCTCCACCGGAGGTAACAGAGGATATTAAGACTATGTTTTACTCAATGGCTCCTGTGGATGATGAAGATGAAGAAAATAATACAATTGTAGGAGAGAAAATCGGCACTACCATGAACGCTGAGGTTATGATGGAACGCCAAGGTGACGAAAACGGTAAAGTGACCGATGATGAAGAAGATTTACCGGACTATAGTGGTGACTTTTTCAATGCTCCTGTTCCTGTTGAAGAGGATGTTGAACTTAGCAGTGATGTACCGGAGGGTACACTGGTAGCTGACGATGTTATTGAGAGTGTTCCTCAGTTTGACATTAAGCCTATTGAAATTGAAGATATAGATACTATTGATATTGATATTCCTGATGTACCGGAAAAAAAGGAAGAAGATACTTTTCCTATCGCTATGGCTAATGAGGACTTTGACGAAGAAAAGTTCAAGAAAGACAGCCTTGATGAATTGATTAAGGAAAAAAATCTTCCACCACTGCCTAAGCATGAGGATGAAGAAGAACCTGATGCTTTCCATTATGAAAAACTTTTCGGAAAGCAAAAGCCTGTACCACAAGGTACAACTCAGGTTTCTAAAGTGCCGATTTATAAGCCTGAAAGTCCTTTGGAACAGTTAAATGTTAATGTAGGTAAGTTTTCAGTTGTAGTCAGACAAGAGTATGAAGAATATCTAAAAAGCAAGAATCCTGAAATTTCTGCTACATATAGGCCAACTTCAACTGTAGTTACAGAAGAACCAATAAATAATAAAAATAAATTTGCACAATCAGTTATCAACCTATTTACTTCAAAGGGTAAGGATACTGTAGAAAACAGAACAACTGCAGAAAAGGTTGTTACTGTTGATGACTATGATGACGAAAATGATAAGGAAAGTGTTGCTGATGAAATTAACAGTAACCTAAGTAAACTAAAGTTCCAAAGTTTTGCTTTAGGTGTTTTAGCTGTGGCAACATTGTTCTTTGTATTTTTACAGAGAGCATTGCCATCAACTTTAGGTGCAGGTTATGTAGCACCTGTAATTTACGGTGTGTTAAACTTAATTGTTATTTTAGTAGCAGGTGCAGTTTCAAGAGTAGCACTAAAGAATGGCTTATCCTCACTTATCAAGTTTAAGGGTAATTCCGATACGGCAGTAGCAGTAGGTTATGTTTGTGGTGTGCTTTCAAGTATAGTGGGACTGTTTGCCAGCCAAAGTTACTTTATAGGTAAGTACAGTTACTATACAGCTATCCTTATTGTAGGGCTACTGTGTAACTCTGTTGGTAAATATTATATGGTTAGCAGAGTTGACAAGAACTTTAAGTTTATTGCTGATGATAAGAAGAAAATGTATTCAGCAAAAATTTATACTGATGAAAATATTGCCTCAAAGATGATGAGTGGTACTGTTATAGAAAAGCCTATTGTTGCTTATCAGCACAAAACAGACTTTTTAACAAACTACTTGCAACTTTCCTATGCACCTGATCCATCAGAAGAGGCATCCGGTAAAATTGCACCATACACCACAATTTGTGCAATAGTTGTTGCAATTTTATTTGGGCTAATTAAGAAAGATTTTGTAGGTGCAATCAGTACACTTTCACTTATTACAACAGTAAGTATCCCTATTTGCACTTTAATGGCAGTTAATGTGCCTATGAGAAAACTTTGTAAAACACTACTGAAAAAGGGTGCAATGCTTTGTGGTTATCAAGGTGTAAATCAGTTTTGTGATACATCGGCAATTATGGTTGATGCCAGTGAACTATATCCTGAAGGCTCAATTATTCTAAACAACATTCAAGCATTTAATGAAGTGAAACTTGATGAATCTTGTTTATGTGCTGCAGCAGTACTAAAAGAAGTAAACAGTCCACTTTCTTATGTGTTTGATAAAGCACTTCAAGAGAGCAGAATGGTACTTCCTGATGTTGAGTCTGTAATGTATGAAGATGGTCTTGGACTTGTTGGTTGGGTAAACGGTGACAGAATTCTTGTAGGTAACAGAGAACTTATGAGAAAGTACAGTATCAATATGCCTGAAAGAAATATTGAAGAAATATACCACCATCAGCATAAGCAAACAACTTTTATTGCTCAGTCAGGTGTACTTGTTGCAATGCTAATTACAACATACAGACCTAGTATTGAAATTTCAAGAGAACTTCAAAGAACTGAGTACAATGGCATTAGCCTACTAATCAGCACAAGTGATTGTAATATTACATCAGAACAAGTTTCTGAGGACTTTGGAGTGTTCTATAGAAGTGTAAAGGTACTTCCAACAGGACTTGGCAATGTTTGTAAGGAAGTAACCGGTGTACATGAAGAAAAATCCAGAGCATACTTAGCAACAAGAGGTAAATTTACTCAGATTGCCAGAGCACTCTCCGGATGTGTACAGATGAGAACAAATATAAGCATTTCTGTAATTATTCAGCTAATCGGTGTGGCACTTGGCATTATGATTATGTCAACAATTGCCCTCTATGCCGGTACTTCAATTTTGGGTACAGTAGAAATGCTACTTTATACAATTTTCTGGGGAATAGCAACAATGATTGTCCCTATGATTAAGAAACCTTAGGAGGAATTTTATTATGTTAATCGCACCATCACTACTATCATGTGACTTTTCAGTTATGGGTGAAGAAATAGAGAGAATGGACAAGTCAGGAGCAGACTATATGCACCTTGATGTTATGGACGGTCACTTTGTACCGAATATTACATTTGGTGCACCGGTAATTAAAACGGTTAGAAAATATACCGAAAAGCCTTTTGATGTACATTTAATGATTTCTGAACCACTAAAGTATATTGAAGACTTTGCGAATGCCGGTGCTGATATTATTACTTTCCATATTGAAAGTGACAGTGATGTACAGGAAACTATTGATAAAATCAAGGCTTGTGGTAAAAAGCCCGGACTTGTAATTAAGCCTAATACAAAGGCTGAAGAAGTTTTCCCTTATCTAAAAGATTTATTTATGGTTCTTGTAATGACAGTTGAACCCGGTTTTGGTGGTCAGTCATTTATGGCAGATATGCTACCAAAGGTTAAAGAAATCAGAGAAGAAGCTAACAAGGTAAATCCTGAACTTCTTATCGAAGTTGATGGTGGTATCGGTGAGGCTACTATTAAACAGGCATATGATGCCGGTGTTGATGTTTGTGTTGCAGGTACAGCAGTATTTAAGGCTGACTCAGCTACTGAGGCTATTAACAACCTTAAGGCTCTTTGTAAGTAAGATTTTTACTGATATTTTCTACACAATTTTCACCGATATATTTTCCGTATTCCTTTAGCCTAGCTAAGAGAATATTACTGTTTTCGCATTTTTCTCCGTATTGACACACAAGGAGTTTTGTCTTTTTAGAGATAAATGAATTGGAAAAACATAGGTAGTATTTGTTATTCATTATGTAACTATGGTTTCTTGATAATGGATAAGAAGATTTGTGTAAGGTAAATATACATTTTAAGTAATCATCACAATTTTCAAAAGAATATATGGTGTGGTCAAGGTTTCTTTTTACTTTAAATCTTTTTCTGCCATATCTAATGGTCAAGAGAAAGATTGAACTTTTCCTTGACTTAACAGCCTCTAACACAAATGCACAGTGCTTTGTGTTTAACTTTTCAACAGTTGCAACAATGTTCAGAATGTGATATATTAAATTGTCCTCAGTATTAAAGGTAAGTTCGTCTTGTAAAAATTCAAACATAAATGAAGTATTATTTATCTTTGTAATAGTCATACTATTACCTCCTTTATATAAAGGATAAATGGTACTAAGGACGTTATCAACTGATTATTGTTTACAGTAAATAAAACACTAAATTAATTTCAAAAATTTACTAACGAAAGGAAGATGAAATATGCCACAGTGGTTAAGTGACGCAGTATTTTACGAAATTTATCCTCAGTCTTTTAACGATACTAACGGTGATGGTATCGGTGATATTCAGGGTATTATTGAAAAACTTGATTATGTAAAGGGTCTTGGTTGTAACGCAATTTGGCTAAACCCTGTTTACGATTCACCGTTTATGGATGCCGGTTATGATGTAAGAGATTACAAGAAGGTTGCTCCAAGATATGGTACAAATGAAGATTTGGTAAGACTTTTTGATGAGGCTCACAAAAAGGGCATTAAGATTTTGCTGGATCTAGTTCCGGGTCATACAAGTGACCAACATCCTTGGTTCTTAGAAAGTAAAAAAGCTAAGGAAAGTGAATATACAAACAGATATATCTTTACAAAGTCAGTATGGGATGCACCACCTGAATATAGAATGATGTGTGGTTTATGTGAGCGTGACGGTAACTATATGGTTAACTACTTTAGCAGCCAACCTGCTCTTAACTATGGTTTCTACGAAGTAACTCACCCTGAGTGGCAGTTACCATATGACCATCCTGATGCTTTAGCTACAGCAGAAGCAATTAAGGATGTTATGAGATTTTGGCTAGATAAGGGTGCTGATGGTTTCAGAGTTGATATGGCTGACTCTCTTGTAAAGAACGATGATGAAAAAATCGCTACTGCTAAGATTTGGCGTGGTGTCAGAGAAATGTTAGACAAGGATTACCCTGAGGCTGCTATGGTTTCAGAATGGTGTAACCCTGAAAGAGCTATCAACAATGCCGGTTTCCATATGGACTTTTATCTTGACCATTACGGCAATGGTTATAGCCGTCTGTTTAGATATGAAAAAGATGGTGAAAACAAAGCATTTTTCCATAAGAACGGTAAGGGCGATATTACTGCCACTATGGATGAGTATGTTCCTAACTATGAAAAAACTAAGGCTAACGGTTACATTAGCTTTATGACTAATAACCACGATATGCCAAGAATGACTCACTATGCAGATAAAGAAACAATCCGACTTGCTTTTGCAACTCTGTTTACTTTACCGGGTGTACCATTCCTATATTATGGTGATGAAATCGGTATGAGATACCAAGGTGACCTTGTTTCTAAGGAAGGTGGTTATTCTCGTACAGGTTCAAGAACACCTATGCAGTGGAATAGTGAAAAGAACCTAGGTTTCTCAACTGCTGATGAATGTTATCTACCGGTTGATAAGAACGCTGATGCACCAACTGTTGAAAATCAGAAGAATGACCCTGACTCAATTTATAAGGTTGTAACTGATGTTATTGCACTTCGTCATAATAACAAAGACCTAGGCAATGACGGTGACTTTGAAGTTGTTTATGCTGAGAAAGAAAAGTATCCTTTCATCTACAAGAGGGGTAAGTTTGTTGTTGTTGTAAACCCATCTGCAAATGACGAAACTGTACCATTCGATTTTGATGTTGCTTCAACTCTATACCAAATCGGCAAAACAGAAGTAAAGGATAATAAGGTTACTGCTTATGGTAGTTCTTTCGCTATCTTTGAAGTAAAGTGATTTTAGAATTTTATTCTGTTGATTTATAGTAGAAATTAAATTTTATAACTAATTAAAGGCTAGTTGCTTAAATAGTAACTAGCCTTTTTGTTAGTATAGTAAACTTTTTCAATTTTGATTGTGGGTTAAGGTTAGTTAGATAAATTAGGGCTTATGGGGCTAAATGTAAAGTGTTAAATTTTAGCAAATAAGGCTCCCTTGTGTAAAGGGAGCTGTCGCTTGTAAATTGGAAGAATGACAATTTACTCTTAAAGAGCGACTGAGGGATTGTTATGGTATATACTTTTTGCTATATCAATTTTATTCGATAGATATATAATAGGTTTTGTTTTCCTATCTAAATTTTATCTATCTATTACTGCCTACTAGACAATCCCTCTGTCAGCTATCGCTGACATCAGCCACTGCATAAGTTCGCAAAGCCAAATATAAAATTTGGATGCTCACTTATCCCTTTACACAAGGGAGACTAGCGAATATGTACAAATTTAGGGTAATTACACAGGACAAAATTTTGGCTCACAGGTGTAGGGGCGAACAGTGTTCGCCCATTAAAAAGTGTGATACCTATGAGATTATTATCCTATTTGCAGATTATAA